>DATMML010000006.1 GCA_035570235.1 Vicinamibacteria bacterium
CTTCATCTCGAGGGCGGCCCGGCGCACGATGCGCTCGCGCTTGCTGTCGACCTCCCCCCCGCCCTGGCCGCGGAGCGTCCGCTTCTCGATCCTCTTTTCGTATCTCGGGCCCTGGAAGATCCGCTTCACGAAGATGCCGGGGGTGACGACCGCGTCGGGGTCGAGGGACCCCTCCGGCACCAGCTGCTCCACCTCCGCGATGGTCGTGCGCGCGGCCATGGCCATCACGGGGCCGAAGTTGCGGGTGGTGCGGCGGAAGACGAGGTTGCCCAGGGGATCGCCCTTCCAGGCCTTCACGAAGGCGTAGTCCGCGCGGAGGGCGGTCTCGAGGATGTGGGGCCGTCCGCCGAACCAGCGCACCTCCTTGCCCTCCGCCACCAGCGTGCCGTAAGCGGTGGGGGTGAAGAAGGCCGCCACCCCCGCCCCTCCCGCCCGCATTCGCTCCGCGAACGTGCCCTGGGGGTTCAGTTCCACCTCGATTTCGCCCGCCAGCGCCATCTTCTCGAAGAGCTTGTTCTCTCCCACGTAGGTCGCGATCATCTTTTTCACTTGACGGTTCTGCAGGAGGAGGGTGATCCCGAAGTCGTTCGTCCCCGCGTTGTTGCTCATGAGCGTGAGGTTCTTGACCCCCCGGTCCCGAAGAGCGGCGATCAGGTTCTCGGGAATGCCGCAGAGGCCGAATCCCGAGATCATGATGGAGGCGCCGTCGGGGATGTCCTTGACGGCCGCGGCCGCGTCCTTCATCACCTTGTTCACAAAAAAGGGGCTCCTGAAAGCCTGGGGGCCTGTCGCCAGTCCGATAGTATCAAGTTCGGGTCGCGCCCCGCAGGGCCTTCAGGGCGCGCGCGACCTCGGCCCGGTTCTGGCCCAGGATCTCGCGCCAGAGCGGGCGCGGGCTTCTGGCCAGCCGGGTCATGTCCCGGAAGCCCGGGCCCGCGAGCTGGAGGTGGCGGGCGGCCACGGGGTCGTGGCGGACGGCGTCCAGGAGGGCGAAGGACACGACCTGGGGGAGGTGGCTCAGGAAGGCGAGGGCGCGGTCGTGGTCGCGCACCGAGATCGTCACCGGCCGGGCCCCCACCGCGCGCACCAGCGCGCGCACCCGAGAGAGGGCGCGGGTGCCCGGCGGCGTGGGAGTGAGCGCCCAGGCCCGTCCGCGGAAGAGGTCGGCGGAGGCGGCCGCGAATCCCCGTCCCTCGGTCCCCGCCACGGGGTGGCCGCCCACGAACCCACCGAGGCCCAGCCGCCGCGCCAGCCCGCAGATCGGCCCCTTCACGCTGCCCACATCGGTGATCACCAGGCGGCGGGGCGACGCTCGGGCCGCCAAGCGCCGGAGGAGGGTCAGGTTGGCACGGGGGGGCGCGGCCAGCACGACCACGTCGGCGCGGCGGGCCGCCGCCTCCGGGGTGGCCATGGTCTCCGCGACCGCCCCCTGCGCGCGGGCGCGCCGCCTCACTCCCGGCCGGTCCACGCCCAGCACCCGGTATCCCGCCCGGGTCAGGGCGCGGGCCAGGGATCCGCCGATGAGCCCCAGACCGACGATGGCCACCACCGGCCTGCGCCTCCTCACTCTTCCCCCAGCACCCGCCCCAGGAGGTCGGGCTCGCGCCTCTGGAGGAGGCGGGCGGCCGCGCCCAATAGGGTCGCGTAGATGGCGGCGGCGCCAGCCAATGCGAGGGGCAGGGTCAGCAGCCAGAGCCTTTCCTCCCCCAGGAGGAGGGGCAGCCAGGCCAGGAAGGAGAAGGGAGAGGAGACGAGGAGCGCGCCCATCATCAAGGCGGCGGCCACGGCCGCCGCGCCCAGGCCGCGGCCCCCGGAGACGGGGCCGTAGGGGTTCCTCCCCGGCGCGGGCACCGCCACCGGGAAGAGGATGGAGAGAAAGTTGTCGACCCCCGCCCCGATCAACATGGTCAGGAGGCCGACGGTGGCCACGGGAGCGGCGAGCGGGGGCGGCGCGAGGAGAACCGTGGCCAGGAGAAGGAGGAGCAGGCTGGGCAAGCGCAGCAGGATGACTCCTGCGTTCTTGGCCGCCAGCACCCTCCAGCGTGGCACGGGAAAGCCGACGAGCAGGATCAAGCCCCGCCGCTCGAGGGCGAAAGCGTTGGCTCCAAACGTGGAGAGGCCGGTGAGGGAGGCGAGAGCCAACAGCGCAGCAGGGGCCACGCGGCCGGCGGAGCCCTGCCAGACGAGAAAGAGCAGGAGGAGGGGCCCCACGAGACTGGTGAAAACCACGGCTTTGAGCCGGGGGTCGCGCCAGGTCACCCGCAGGTCCTTCTCCAGGAGAGCGCCGAGGTCACCCGAAAAGAGCATGGGTGCCGGGGCCCCGGCCGCCCGAGCGGGAGCACTCCCCAGTTCCAGCTCGCCCCGGTAGATCCGCCGCGCGAGGGATGCCGAGAGGAACACCGCGCCCAGGAGCCCCCCGCCCGCCGCCGCGACGTAGAAGAGGAAGGGAAGGGCTTCCCCGCGCCCGGCGTGGACGGCGGCCCGCAGTCCCCAGGCGAAAGGGGAGACGGCAAAGAGGTCGGTGGCCACCACGAAGCGCAGGAGGCCGGCCAGGCTGCGGCCCCCGCCGGCCATGAAGAGGAGGGGGAGGAGGCTGAGCAGGAAGCCGAGCCCCAGGCCGAAGAAGAGGGCCCGGTCCTGGAGCCTTCGGTTGCGGGCCAGGCCCTGGAAAAGGAGGCCCATGACCTGGGCCGCGGCGAGCACGAAGAGGTAGGCGAGGGCCACCCCCGCCCCGCAGAGCGGAAGCGAGCCGAGGCCACCCGCTACGGACAGGGTCAGGGACAAGAGCAGGGGGATCTGGGTCAGGACCATGGGCTGGAGCAGGTTCGCGCCCAGGGACGCCACCACCAGCAGGGGCAAGGGGATGGGGAAGTGAAGCAGCCGTGACAGGTCGTGGGTCTCGCTGAAGGCCACGCCGGCCAGAAGCGGGGAGAGCGTCCAAAAGAGGCCGAGCAGGGTCGCCGCCGCAGAGACCACGGGCAGCACCGCCTCCGGCTGCCGGTTCTCCAGGAGGCGGAGGCCGAAGTAGGTGAAGAAAGAGGCGAGCCCCGCGAAGAGGAGCAGACCGGGAACCGCGAGCAATAGGCCCAGGATTCGCTCCCGGGCCCCCAGCAACGCCCGCACGTCCATTCGCCAGCGCAGGACGATGAGCGCGATCAGCCGATCCACGAGAGGTCCTGGCGGTGGACGTCCGCCGCCACCAGTTTGAGGAAGACGTCTTCCAGGCTCGCGTCCTGGCCCACCTCACGCTGGGCGCGGATCTCCGGGAGAGTCCCTTGGGCCACGATCCGCCCCCGATCGATGATCGCCACCTCGTCGCAGAGCCTCTCCACCACGTCGAGGACGTGGGTGGTGAAGAAGAGGGTCACCCCCTTCCGGGTCAGCCGCTGCAGGAGGTCCGTGACCACCCGCGCGGAGACGGGGTCGATCCCGTTCAGGGGCTCGTCCAGGAACAGGACCCGCGGGCTGTGGATGAGGGCGGCGGCCAGGGCCAGCTTCTTCTTCATGCCCTGCGAGTAGTCCACGATCAGCTTGGAGCGGTCCTCGGTAAGGCTCAAGAACTCGAGGAGCTCCTCCGTGCGCTTCTGGGTCTCCGCCCGGCCCAGGCCGTACATCCGCCCCGCGAAGTGCAGATACTCCTCTCCCGTCAGCCTTTCGTAGAGGGGGAGCTCCTCGGGCAGGACTCCGATGATCCGCTTCACCCCCAGCAGGTCCTTGCTTAAGCGGATCCCCTCCAGAACTGCATCGCCCGCGGTCGGGCGCAGGAGACCGGTGAGCATCTTGATGGTCGTGCTCTTGCCGGCGCCGTTTGGCCCCAGGAAGCCGAAGAAGCGCCCCCCGCCTACCCGGAAGGACAACCGGTCCACGGCGGTCGTCTGGCGGAAGACCTTGGTCAGCCCCTCCACCACGATGGCGTCGCGGACGCTCATGGCCCGACAGTTAACACTTTATCGGGACCGTGCTCAACCAAGCCGCGGTGCGGTTTCCGGCTTCGGCTCTCATCCACCCTCTCCTCGCCCCCAGTCTCCCCCACCCTCCTTGACCCCCTCCCTCCAAGGCCGTACGCTCCCGCGCAGGGAGCGGAGGAACCGCGATGGCGAAGCGTCGGGGGCTTGCCGGCCTGGTCGGGATGGGCCTTTGGCTGGCTGCTTCCACGCGGGCGGAAGCTCCCCCCGGCCTGCGCGCGGGCCCCCCCGCCTGGGCCGCGGACGCCGTCTGGTACCAGGTCTTTCCCGAGCGCTTCCACAACGGCGATCCCCGCAACGACCCCCGCCCCGCGGACCTCCGCGGCGCTTGGCCCCATGACCCCATCCGTGACTGGCGTCTCTCCTCCTGGACCGGGGACTGGTACAAGCTGCAGCCCTGGGAGAAGGCGAACGGGCGGGACTTCTACTACAACGCTCAACTCCGGCGCTACGGCGGGGACCTCCAGGGGGTCATCGACAAGCTGGACTACCTCCAGAGCCTGGGGGTGACCGCGATCTCGCTCAACCCCATCTTCGAGGCGCCCTCCCTCCACAAGTACGACACGACGTTCTACCACCATGTCGACAACAACTTCGGACCCGATCCCGAGGGGGACCGACTGATCTGGGCCACCGAGAACCCGCTTGAACCCTCCACCTGGAAATGGACCGCCGCCGATCGGCTCTTCCTGCGCCTGGTGCAGGAGTGCCACCGGCGACAGATGAAGGTGATCCTGGACGGGGTCTTCAACCACGTGGGCCTCACCTTCTGGGCCTTCCGGGACGTGCGCACGAAGCAGGCGCAGTCGAAGTACACGGGCTGGTTCGTCATCGACCGCTTCGACGATCCCCGGACCCTCGCCGACGAGTTCGACTACCGGGGCTGGGCGGGGGCGCGGGAGCTGCCGGAGCTGCGCAAGGAGGGGGACACCTTGGCCGCGGGACCGCGCGACCACCTCCGGGCCATCGTCAAGCGGTGGGGCGATCCCAACGGGGACGGCGACCCCGCGGACGGGGTGGACGGCTGGCGGTTGGAGGTGGCGCAGAAGGTCCCCCACGGGTTCTGGCGCGAGTTCCGCAAGTGGGTGCTCGCCATCAACCCCGAGGCGTACTTGACGGGCGAGGTCTGGTGGGAGGACTGGTCCGCCAACAAGATGTGGAACCCCGCGCCCTGGCTCAAGGGGGACGAGTTCGACGCGGTATTGAACTACCGGTGGGCGGATGCGGTCAAGGCCTTCTTCATCGATCGTCAGAGTCCGATCAGCGCAACCGAGTTTGACGAGCGCCTGGCCACCCTGCGCGCCGACGGCCCCCCTCCCACCAACCTTGCCCTCATGAATCTGCTCGACAGCCACGACACCGACCGCCTGGCCTCCCAGATCGTGAACCCGGATCGTCCCTACGGGCACGCGCGGGGCCCCCGGGACGATCCCTCCTACGACGTGCGCGCCCCCCGCGCCGAGGAATGGCGTCGGCTCCGCCTGGTGGCGGCCTTCCAGTTCGCCTACCTGGGCGCCCCCATGGTCTATTACGGCACCGAGGCGGGGATGTGGGGTGGGGAGGATCCCGACGATCGCAAGCCCATGGTCTGGAAGGAGCTGCGCTACGAGGACGAAGCGACCCACCCCTTAGGCCAGGCGCGCCGGGCCGACCCCGTGCGCTTCGACGAGGAGCTCTTCAAGTACTACCAGAGCCTCGGTCACATCCGCGCCACCCAGGCCCCCCTGCGCCGGGGCACGTTCGAGACGGTGCTGGCCGACGACGCGCGCCGCGTCTACGCCTTCGTGCGCGCCCTGGAGGACGACCGGGTCCTGGCCGCGTTCAACGCCTCCGATCGCGAGCAGGCGCTGGAGCTGCCCTTTCCCCTGCCCGCGCGCGACCTCCTCTCCGGCCGCCGCTACAAACCGCGGGGGGGCAAGACCGCGCTGGCCCTTCCCGCCCTGGGGGCGGCCCTGCTCGCGTCCGAAGCGGGCGCAACTCCTCTCAGCGCAAGCCCACGTTGACCCTGCCCTAGCCACCGACCGGCTGGCTCGGCGGAGGATGACCCGCACGCTGTAGTTGCCGGCTCGGCGATGGACATGGTCGGCGCTGAGGTGCCGCTCGAGGGTCGCTCTCGGCTCGAAGGGGGGGCCGTCCGCCTCGCAGAGGTTGCGGTCTCCGTCGTCCCAGTCCCACTCCAGGAGGGGGGCAGGAGGAAAGTCCTCGGCGGCCTCCCCCCCGAGCTCCGCGATGTCGACCACTCGCCGGGGTGCGAGCCCTACGCGCGGGCGCGCCCGTGCGGCGGGTCGCGCCTAAAGTGTGCTAGGGTGGGTCATCTTTTTCCAGTGGACGCGCGGGATCCCGCCCTTTCCGAATCGGGGGACCCAAACCGGATGGTAGAAGGGAAGCGCCCGGATCGCCGCAAGGAAGCGCGCATCGCGCTGCACGTGCCGGTGAAAGTGCAGGGCCGCAGGGGCGACGGCGCGACCTGGGAAGAGATGACGAACAGCGAAGACGCCTCCATGGCCGGGATCTCATTCCGGCTCCACGAGTCCGTGCGGATCGGCCAGGCCCTTCATCTCGCCATGCCCCTCCCCAAGCGGCTGCGCCGCCATGATCTCACCGACCCCTCCTACCACGTTTACGGGCTGGTGCGGAGCGTGGGCTCGGGCAACCCCCCGCGGGTGGGCCTCATGTTCCTGGGCAAGCACCCGCCGCGGGGGGAGACCTCGCTCCCCAGCGGCATCTTTCTGATGCCGAACGACCCCCGGCCCGACGAGCGCCGGCGCTTCCCCCGGACGGAGTCGCGCCTGGGGCTGAAGCTGCGGCGGACGAGCGTCCCCGGCCCGCTCGTGGAAGAGCAGACCTACGCGGAAAACCTGAGCAAATGGGGGGCCCTCGTGAAGACCTCCCTGCCCGTGGCCAAGGGGGAGATGGTGGAGGTCGAGAACCTGGAGGGCACCTTCCACACCCGGGCGGAGATCCGCAACGTCTCCATCGGCGCCGACGGCCAGCCCCGGCTGAACCTGCTCTTCCTCGACCACCCCACCCCGGAGGGCCTCCTGCCCCCGGAGCCCGCCCCCTAGCCGCCCGACGGGGCCGGGATCTTGGCCAGGGGCAGGGTGCGTCCCAGGACGGGAGCGATGACCCGGAGCTCCCCCATGAGCCGATCGAACTGGTCGGGGTAGAGGCTCTGCGCCCCGTCGGAGAGGGCCTTCTCGGGCTCGTTGTGCACCTCGATGAGCAGCCCGTCCGCCCCCGCCGCCACCGCCGCCCGCGCCATGGGAATGACCTTGTCCCGGCGGCCGGTGCCGTGGCTGGGGTCCACCAGGATCGGCAAGTGGCTCCGCTTCTTGACCACCGGGATGGCGGAGATGTCGAGGGTGTTGCGAGTCGCGTTCTCGAAGGTACGGATGCCGCGCTCGCAAAGGATGACCTGGCCATTGCCCCCGGCCAGGACGTACTCCGCGGAAAGCAGCCACTCCTCGATGGTCGCGGAGAGGCCGCGCTTCAGGAGCACGGGCCGACGGACCCGGCCCAGCTCCTTGAGAAGGTCGAAATTCTGCATGTTGCGCGCCCCCACCTGCAGGCAGTCCACATAGCGCAGCATCATCTCGATCACCCGCACGTCCATGACCTCGCTCACGACGGCCAGGCCCAGCTCATCCGCCGCGTCCCGCATCCAACGCAAGGCTTCCTCACCGTGCCCCTGGAAGGAATAGGGCGATGTGCGCGGCTTGAAGGCCCCCCCCCGCAGCACCTTGGCCCCCGAGGTCTGCACCGAGCGGGCCACGGACGAAACCTGTTCCCGCGTCTCCACCGAGCACGGACCGGCCATCACGATGACCTCCGGCCCGCCCACCGGGATCCCCGCTATGTCCACCACCGTGTCCTCGGCCTTGAACGTGCGCCCCACGAGCTTGTAGGGTTCGGAGATCTTGACCACCTCCCGCACCCCGGGGATGAGCTCGAGGGCGCGGGGATCCACCGACCGGCGGGGGGAACCCACCGCCCCTAGCACGGTGTGGCTGACTCCAGTGGACCGGTGGACGTCGTAGCCCACGTCCACCAGCGTCTGGATGACTTTCTGAACTTGCTCCTCCGTCGCCGTCTGCTCCATCACGATGACCATGGGCTCACCTTTAATTAGTCGGGCCTCTCCGGCCCCTCCCCCCCCTGTCCTTCGTCGGCGTCCTCGCGGGGGGGGACCCCGCGGCGGTCCCCGCCCAGCCGCTCCAGTCGCCGGCCTTCGTCGATGATCCTCTCGAAGACCCTCCTCACCGCCAACGCATCGAGGGGGCCCGGGTTCTCGCGCATCAAGCGTTCGAGGATCCAGGCTTCCCGCTCCGGGGAATAGACGGGCAGGCCCAGCACCCGCTTGATCTTGCCGATCTCGACCGCGCAGGCGGAACGGCTGTTGAGCAGCCCCATGAGCTGGTCGTCTATGGCGTCGATCCGACGGCGCCAGGCTTCGATCTCGGCCATGCTTCCCGGACCGGTCGGAGCCGGGATAGTGGCCCCGTCCCCCTCCCTCCCCGGTTCGGACGCCGCGGTTAGATCGCGCTTTTCAGCCATCGCACCTGCCCCCCGAGGTCTCCCTCCGGGTGCTCCTCCAGGAAGCGCACGAGCGCGCTGCCCACCACCACCGCGTCCGCGACCGCGGCCGCGGCCGCCACCTGCTCGGGGGTGGAGATCCCGAAACCCAAGGCCACCGGCTCCGCGGTCAGGGCCTTGATCCGCTTCACCAGCGGTCGGGCGTCATCGGAGAGCGCGCTCCGTTCCCCGGTGACCCCTGTGCGGCTCACCGCGTATACGAACCCGCGCGAGGCCTCCGCCACCCGGCGGAGCCGCTCCT
Source organism: Vicinamibacteria bacterium (assembly GCA_035570235.1). Lineage (NCBI taxonomy): Bacteria > Pseudomonadati > Acidobacteriota > Vicinamibacteria > Vicinamibacteria bacterium. The sequence goes on from DATMML010000006.1 coordinate 8,800, forward strand.
CCGGGCTGGTGGGCGCGGCCAGGAAGACGGTGTCGAGGCCGGCGGGCCGGGCCGCCTCCAGCCAAGGGCCGGCTTCTTCCGGGGGGAGGTCCGTGACCAGGACGCCGTCCACTCCCGCCGCGCAGGCCTCGCCCACCACGCGGGCGAGCCCGTGCCGCAACAGGGAGTTGAAGTAGCTGAAGAGAAGCAGGGGGATTTCGCTCCTCCGGCGGATGCCGCGCACCGCCTGAAGCACCGCGGGCAGGGTGGTGCCCCGGGCCAGCGCCCGCTCGCTCGCCCGCTGGATCACGGGACCGTCCGCGAGGGGGTCCGAGAAGGGTACCCCGAGCTCAAGCACGTCGACGCCCCCTCCCTCCAGGGCCAGCGCGGCCTCGACGGTGGCTTCCAGGGAGGGATCCCCGGCGGTGATGAAGGCCACGAAGGCCTTGCCGCCCCCCCTCCGCACCCGGTCGAACCGCTCGCCAATGCGGGTCATGACGAGGGGGGGCGTCGTCCCTCACCGCCCTCCGTCGCCCGCGCGCCGCCCCCGGCGGGGAAGCGCTCCAGAATGTCCAGATCCTTGTCGCCCCGGCCGCTCAGGTTCACGATCAGGAGCCGGCCGCGCAGGGAAGCGGCCTCGCGCGCGACAAAGGCCAGGGCGTGCGACGACTCCAGGGCGGGCAGGATCCCTTCCATGGCCGAGAGCAGGTGGAAGGCGGCCAGAGCCTCTCCATCGTTGGCCGACGTGTAACGCACCCGCCCCTCGTCGTGAAGAAGGGCATGCTCGGGTCCGACCGCGGGATAGTCGAGTCCCGCGGAAACGGAGTGGGTGGGCAGGATGTTCCCCGCCCCGTCCTGCAGAAGGTAAGTGAACGTCCCCTGGAGCACGCCCGCGGAGGCGCTCTTGGCCAGGAATCTCGCCGCGTGGTCGCCCGGAGCCCCCGAGCGGCCGCCCGCCTCCACACCCACCATCTCCACGCCCTCGTCAGCGAGGAAGGCGGAGAAGAGGCCGATGGAGTTCGAGCCGCCCCCCACGCAGGCCACGAGCAGGTCGGGCAAGGCTCCGGCCTGGGCCAGGATCTGGGCCCGCGCCTCGTCCCCGATCACGGACTGGAAGTCTCGCACCATCATGGGATAGGGATGGGCGCCCAACACCGAGCCCAGCAGGTAGTGGGTGTGGCGCACGTTCGTCACCCAGTCGCGCATGGCCTCGTTGATCGCGTCCTTCAGGGTTCGCGCGCCGGAGTCCACCCCGCGCACCTCCGCCCCCAGCAGCTGCATCCGCCGGACATTGGGGGCCTGGCGGCGCATGTCTTCCGTACCCATGTAGACGACGCACTCGAGTCCCAGGAGCGCGCAGACCGCGGCCGTGGCCACCCCGTGCTGCCCGGCCCCCGTCTCCGCCACCACCCGGGTCTTGCCCATCCGCTTCACGAGCAGGGCCTGACCGAGGGCGTTGTTGATCTTGTGGGCTCCGGTGTGGCAGAGGTCCTCCCGTTTCAGGTAGACGCGGCAGCCCAGCCGCTCCGAGAGCCGGGAGGCGAAGCCCAAGGGCGTGGGCCGGCCCACGTAGTCGCGCAGACGCTCGGTCAGCTCCCGGCGGAAGGCAGGATCGCGCCGCGCCTCCGCGTATGCCGCCTCCAGCTCGCGCAGCGGCTCCATGAGCGTCTCCGGCACATAGCGCCCGCCGTAGGGCCCAAAATGCCCGGCTGAATCCGGTCTCATCCCTCCGCCCTCCGCACCGCTTCCACGAAAGCGCGCACGCGCCGCGGATCCTTGCGGCCGGGCGCGGACTCCACGCCGCTCGAGACATCGACCGCGTGCGGGCGCACGACCGCGATCGCCTCCGCCACGTTCTCGGGGGTGAGGCCACCCGCGAGCATGAGGAACCCCATCCTCTCCCTAAGACCCTCCGCCCGCGACCAATCAAAGCTCCGGCCCGTGCCCCCGGGCGCGCCCCCCCCTTGGGTGTCGAGGAGAAGGCCCGCCGCCCGTCCCTCGTAAGGCCGGGCCATCTCGGGGGAGAAGCCACCCCCCACCCGGAGCGCCTTCAGGGCCCGGCGGGTCAGACCCGCGAACGCTTCCGGCGGCTCGTCTCCGTGGAGCTGCAGCAGATCCAGGCCTGCCGCGTCCGCGGTCGTGGCCAGGGTCTCCCGGTCGGCATCGACGAAGACCCCCACCCGCCAGACGAAGGGGGGCAGCTCCGCCCCGATCCGGCGGGCGGTCTCGGGGTCCACCCGCCGGGGGCTCCCCGGCCAGAAGACGAAGCCCAGCGCGTCCGCTCCCGCCTCCACCGCGAGCCGCGCGTCCGCGGGAGAGGTGATGCCGCAGATCTTGACCAGGACGCGCGTCACGCCGCCCTCCCCGCCCGGATCAGCGCGGCCAGGGCCGACCCCGGGTCCGGGGCCCGCATGAGATGCTCGCCGACCAAGAAGGCGTCGAACCCCGCCTCGCCTAGGCGCCTCAGGTCGGCGCCGGTCTTTATCCCGCTCTCCGCCACCGCGAGCACGTCGTCCGGGATGCGGGGGGCAAGGCCGAGGGCGGTCTCGAGCGAAACCTCCAGGGTCTTGAGGTCACGGTTGTTCACGCCCACCAGGCGGGCCTGGGCCCTCAGGGCACGGTCCAGCTCGGTGGCGTCGTGGACCTCAACGAGCGCGTCCAGGTTCGCCTGCGCGGCCGTGCCGAGCAGCCCCAGGAGCTCGGGGTCGGAGAGGGCGGCCGCGATCAGGAGCACCGCGTCCGCCCCCGCGGCGCGAGCCTCCCAGACTTGGTAGGGATCGACCACGAAGTCCTTGCGCAGAGTGGGAAGGGAGGTGGCGCCCCGGGCTTGGCTCAAGTCTTCGAGGCGGCCCCCGAAGAACTCCGGCTCCGTGAGGACGGAGAGGGCAGCCGCCCCGGCCGCCTCGTAGGCCCGGGCCACCGTGGAGGGTGCGAGGTCTTCGCGGATCGCGCCCTGCGAGGGCGAGCGGCGCTTGAACTCGGCGATAAGGCTGGGCTCGCCGGGGCGCGCGAGGGCGCGGGCGAAGGAACGGGGCGGCCCCGGGGTGGGGGCCGTGGCCAGCAGGCGGTCGAGGGGGCAGCGGAGCCGGCGCTCCTCCACGCGGGCCCGGGTCCGGACCAGGATCTCGCCAAGTACGCTCCCGCTCATGATCGGGAGATCTCCCCGACCCGGTCCAGGAGGGCGGCCGCGCGCCCGGCGTCGATGGCCTCCGCCGCTTGGCGCACGCCTTCACGCAGATCGGCCGCCCGCCCCGCCACCAGGAGGGCGGCGGCGGCGTTGAGCAATACCACGTCGCGGCGGGGGCCCCGCACCCCGGCCAGGACCTCGCGGGCGATGGCGGCGCTCGCGCGGGGGTCGCCCCCCCGCAAGCTCTCGGCGTCCCCGCGGGCGAGGCCCGCATCCTCGGGCGCCACCCGGAAGGTCCGCAGGCCCTCCGCTTCGAGAGCGGTGACGGTGGTGGGGCCGGCCAGGGTCAGCTCGTCGAGGCCGGAGCCGTGGACCACCCAGGCCCGGCCCACCCCCATGCGCTGGAGGCAGCGCGCCATGAACTCCGTGAGCTCGGGCCGGGGCACCCCCACCACCTGGGCGGTGGGCCGCGCGGGGTTGGTCAGGGGACCGAGCAGGTTGAAGGCGGTACGGACGCCCAGCTCCTTGCGCGGACCCACGGCGTGGCGGGTGGCGGCGTGGAAGCCGGGGGCGAAGAGAAACGCCCAGCCCGCCTCGTCCAGGGAGCGCTGCACCGCCGCCCGCGGGGCGTCGATGCGCACGCCCAGGGCCTCCAGCACGTCCGCGCTGCCGCAGCTCCCGCTGGCGGAGCGGTTGCCGTGCTTGGCCACGGGCACCCCGCAGGCGGCCACCACCAGGGAGGCGACGGTCGAGATGTTGAAGGTGCCCGCGCCGTCGCCCCCCGTTCCGCATGTGTCCAGAGCACCCGCGGCGAGGATGGGCAGCGCGCGGTCGCGCATGGCGCGCGCGAACCCCACCACCTCGTCCTCGGTCTCCCCCCGCGCGGCCAGCCCTGCGAGGAGGGCCCCGATCTGGGCGGGGGTGGCCTCCCCATCCATGATGGTGGCCATGGCTGCCCCCGCTTCCCCCTCCGAGAGCCGCTCCCCGCGCGCGACCTTGGCCAGGTGGCGCCCGATGCTGACCCGGGCCCCCACGCCCAGGAAGTTGCGCAGGAGGTCCTTGCCGGCCGCGGTCAGGATGCTCTCCGGATGGAACTGCACGCCCTCCAGGGGGAGCTGGCGGTGGCGCAAGCCCATGACCACCCCCCCGTCGGCCCAGGCTGACACCTCCAGGCAATCGGGCACGCTGTCCGGGGCCACGACCAGCGAGTGGTAGCGCGTGGCGGTGAGGGGGTTGGGCAGGTCGGTAAAGAGGGTCCGCCCGTCGTGGCGGACCTCCGACGTCTTGCCGTGCATGAGCTTGGGCGCGCGGACCACGCGGCCACCGAAGGCCTGACCCAGGGCCTGATGGCCGAGGCAGACCCCCAGGAGGGGCACCCGGATCCGCCGGATGAGCTCCAGGCTCATGCCGGCCTGGTCCGGCGTTCCCGGCCCGGGCGAGATCACGACCTTCTCGGGGCGCAGGGCCAGAGCCTCCTCCGCGCTCAGGGCGTCGTTGCGGATGACCCGAACCTCCGCCCCCAGCTCGCCGAGGTACTGGTAGAGGTTGTAGGTGAACGAGTCGTAGTTGTCGATGAGCAGGATCATGGGAGCCCCCCCGCGCGGCCCAGGGCCTCGAACATGGCCCCCGCCTTGGCCTCCGTCTCCCGCTCCTCCGCCCCGGGGTCGGAGTCGGCCACGATGCCGGCCCCCGCTTGCAGGGTGGCCCGGCCTTCCCGGAAGACGAGGGTGCGGATGGCAATGCAGAAGTCCAGGTTCCCGCGCAGGTCGAGATAGCCGAGGGCGCCGCCGTACAGCCCGCGCCTCGCCGGCTCCAGCTCATCGATGATCTCCATGGCCCGGATCTTGGGGGCGCCGGAGAGGGTGCCCGCGGGGAAGACCGCGGCCAGGGCGTCCAGGGCGTCCTTCCCCTCCCCCAGCTCGCCCACCACCGAGCTCACGATGTGAGCCACGTGGCTGTAGCGCTCCACCTTCATGAATTCGGGCACCCTCACGCTCCCGAACCGGCAGACGCGCCCGAGGTCGTTGCGACCCAGGTCGACGAGCATGATGTGCTCGGCCCGCTCCTTCTCATCCGCCAAGAGCTCGCGGGCCAGCGCCTCGTCGCGGGCCGCGGAATCGCCGCGCGGCCGCGTGCCCGCGATGGGCCGGGTTTCCACCTGTCTGCCCTCGACCCGCACCAGCATCTCCGGGGAGGCCCCCGCCACCGTAGTCTCGCGGTCCTTGAGAAAGTACATGTAGGGCGAGGGGTTCACCATGCGCAGGGCGCGGTAGACCCGGAAAGGGTCGAGGTCGCAGGGGACGGTCTGCTGCCGGGAGAGCACGACCTGGAAGATGTCGCCGGCCGCAATGTACTCCTTGGCCCGCTGCACGGTCTCCCGGAAGGAGGCTCCGTCGCTCAGAGCCGCCGGATGCGGGATCCCGCCCGCGCTCGCCTCCGCGCCCGGCCGCCTCTGCCAGCGCAGGTCTTCCTCCAGCCCGTCCAGCACCTCCTGGGCCTGGGCGAAGGCGCGACGGCTGCCGGGCTCGGTGTCCACGATCAGCACCAGGCGTTGTTGGACGTGGTCGAAGGCTACGAGGGAGCGGTAGAAGGCGAAGGAGGCCAGGGGGACGTCCGTGGGTGCGTGCCGGTCGGGAATCCGCTCGAAGAGGCGCACCGCGTCGTAGCTCAGATAACCCACCGCCCCCCCCGTGAAGCGGGGGAGGCCCGGGATCTCGGCAGGGGGCGCTCCCAGGCGCGCGCGCAGGGCCGCGAAGAGACCGCGGGGATCCACCTTCTCCGAACCCCCCTCCCGCACCCAGACTTCGCGCCCCCGCACCTCCAGGGTGGCCAGGGGATCGCGGCCCAGGAACGAGTAGCGGGCCAAGCGCTCGCCCCCCAGCACGCTCTCCAGCAGGAACGCCCGCTCGGCGCGGGCAGAGAGGGCGAGGAAGGCGGAAACCGGGGTCAGGGTGTCGCCGGGGACCTCGCGGAACACGGGGACGGGCCCCCCGCCCGCGGAGAGCCGCTCGTAGTCGTCGAAGGCCAGAGACTTCAAGGCCCGCTCCTTCTCTTCCGGAGCACTCCCATCACCTCCGCTACCGGCACTCCCCGCTGGGCGAGCACGACCAGGAGGTGGAAGAGAAGGTCCGCCGTCTCCTCGGCCAGCCGAAGGTCGCTCTCCCCCTTGGCCGCCAGCACCACCTCCGTGGCCTCCTCCCCCACCTTCTTGAGGACGTGGTCGAGCCCTTTGGCCAGCAGGCGGCCGGTGTACGAGCCCTCGGGAGCGCTCCGCGCCCGCTCCGCGATGACGCGCGCGATCTCTTCCAAGATTCCCGCCCCGCTCGGCCCCTCCTCCCCGAAGCAGGTCCGCGAGCCGGTGTGGCAGGTGGGGCCGGAGGGCTCCACCACCATGAGGAGGCTGTCCCGGTCGCAGTCCGTCCGCACCTCGCGCACGGTCAGCACGTGCCCCGAGGTCTCGCCCTTCTTCCAGAGGGCACCGCGGCTTCGGCTCCAGAAGTGAGCGAGACCCGTCTCCCGCGTCCGGTCCAGGGCCTCCTGGCTGGCGTAGGCCACCATGAGCACGTCGCCGCTGCGATGGTCTTGGACCACCACCGGGATCAAGCCGTTCGGGTCGTAGGTGAGCCCGTCCGGGATGGCGAGGCTCACGACCGCACCTCGATTCCGGCCGCCTTCAGCTCCGCCTTGGCCTCGGGGATGCGGACCTCGCCAAAGTGAAAGATGGACGCGGCCAGGGCGGCGCTCGCCCCCCCCTCGCGGAGGACCGCCCCTAGGTGGGCCACGGAGCCGCAGCCGCCGGAGGCCACCACCGGCACCCGGACCGCCTCCACCACCGCCCGCGTGAGGGCGATATCGAAGCCGTCTTTGGTCCCGTCGCGGTCCATGCTCGTGAGCAGGATCTCCCCCGCCCCCCGCTCGGACCCTTCCCGCGCCCAGGCCACGGCGTCCCGGCCGGTGGGGGTGCGCCCCCCGTGGACATAGACCTCCCAACCCCGGGCCGGACCCGCGGGCGGCGCGGCGGCCCCGCCGCCGCGCGCGTCGATGGCCAGGACCACGGCCTGGGAGCCGAAATGCCGGGCCAGTCTCTCCAGCAGGGCGGGGTCGTGGACGGCGGCCGTGTTCACCGCCACCTTGTCCGCCCCCGCGCGGAGCAGCGCGTCCGCATCCTCCAGCGACCGCACCCCACCCCCCACCGTGAAGGGGAGGAAGACGGTGTCCGCCACGCCCCGGACCATCTCCAGCACGATGGGCCGGGCATCGGAGGAGGCAGTGATGTCGAGGAACACGAGCTCGTCCGCCCCCTCCGCGTCGTACCGGGCCGCGCACTCCACGGGGTCCCCGGCGTCGCGCAGGGCCACGAACTGCACCCCCTTGACCACCCGGCCCCGGTCCACGTCCAGACAGGGGATGAGCCGCTTGGCTAGCATGCCGCGCTCGCCGCGTCCCCCAGGGTAAACCGGCCCTCGTAGAGGGCCTTCCCCACCACGACCTCATCCACGCCCAGAGAGGCTAGGGTCCGGATCTTTCGCACGTCCTCCACCGTCGAGACTCCCCCCGCCGCGGTAATGCGCAGGCCGCTCCCGCGGGCGAGCTGCTCGATGGCATAGAGGTTGGGGCCGACCAGCATGCCGTCCCGCACCACGTCCGTGTACTGGAGGCGGGGGACGCCCCAGGATTTCACCTTTGCCGCCAGGTCCAGCACGTCCACGGTCGTGATCTCGTTCCAGCCCGCCACCGCGACCTTCCCGTTTCGGGCGTCCACCGCCACCGCCACCGACTCCGGCCAGAGACGCGCCGCCTCCTGGACCACGCCCGGACGGGCGATGGCCGCGGTCCCGAAGATCACCCGGTCCGCTCCGCGGTCCTTGTAGCGCATGGCGTTCTCCAGCACGCGCAGGCCGCCCCCCACCTCCACCGGGATCTCCACGGCGGCGATGATCTCGCCCACCGCCTCCGTCTGGGGCTTGCCTTCGATGGCGGCGTCGAGGTCGACCACGTGGATGCGCTGCGCACCCTCCGCCTCCCACCGGCGGGCCACGTCCGCGGGATGGTTGCCGTACACCGTCTCCTCCTGCAGCCGACCCTGCTTCAGGCGCACTACCCGCCCCCCGCGGATATCGATGGCGGGAACGACGATCATGCGCTTCTCCGGCGGCCGCTCGCCGCGGGCAGAGAGCGGACGAAGTTCTCGACCATGCGCAGGCCCACGGCTTGGCTCTTCTCGGGGTGGAACTGCACGCCCAGGACGCTCCCGCGGGCCACCACCGCGGGAAAGTCAACCCCGTAGTCGGAGGTGGCCACGACCACGTCCTCGCCGGCGTCGCAGAAATAGGAGTGGACGAAATAGACGTGAGCGCCGTCCGGGATCCCGTCCAGGAGGGCATGTGCCCGCCGGGGATGCAGGGAGTTCCAGCCCATGTGGGGAACGGGGAGCTCGCCCGCGAAGCGCCTTACCCGGCCGGGGAGGAGACCGAGACCCGCGTGCTGCCCGTGCTCCTCGCTCTCCTCGAAGAGGAGCTGCATCCCGATGCAGATGCCCAGCAGCGGGGTCCCCGCTTCCGCCATCTCCCGGAGCACGGGCACCAGCCCGCGCTCCCGCACCCCGTCCATGGCGGCCCCGAAGGCCCCGTCCCCGGGGAGGACCAGGGCCTCCGCCTCCCGCAGAGCCGCGGGGTCCCCGGAGAGCACGGTCTCCGCCCCCACGTGGCGGAAGGCCTTGATGACGCTTCCCAAGTTGCCGAGGCCGTAGTCGACGATCGTGATCACAGGCTTCCCTTGGTGCTGGGCACGCCCTTCACCCGCGGGTCCAGGGCCACGGCCATGGCCAGGGCCCGGGCCGAGGACTTGAACAGGGTTTCCGCGATGTGGTGGGCGTTCCGACCCCGGATCACCTCCAAGTGCAAGTTCAGCCGCCCGTGGTCGGCCAGGGCCCAGAAGAAGTCCTCGAACAGCTCGGTGGGCATGTCCCCCACGCGCTGGGCCTTGAAGCCCGCGTCGTAGTGCAGGAAGGGCCGCCCCGAGAGGTCCACCACGCAGCGGGAGAGGGCCTCGTCGAGGGGGATGTAGGCGTGGCCGAAGCGCACGATCCCCTTCCGGTCCCCCAGGGCCTGCAAGAGCCCGTCCCCGAGCGCGATCCCCACGTCCTCCACGCTGTGGTGGGCGTCCACGTGCAGGTCACCCTTGCACCGTACGTCCAGATCGAAGTGGCCGTGGGTGGCAAACGCGGTCAGCATGTGGTCCAGGAAGCCGACGCCGGTGGCGATGCGGGATCGGCCCTGGCCGTCAAGGTCCAAGGCCAGCTGGACGTCCGTCTCCCGGGTCTTCCGCTTGACAACCGCCTTGCGCGCGCGCATCAAAGCCTCCCCGCGTGGGCCCCCGCCGCGCGGAGGGCCGCGGGCAGGGCCTGAAGGAACGCCTCGTTTTCCGCCTCGCTGCCCACGCTCACCCGCAAGCAGCGGGCCAGCCGGGGGTAGGAGGTGACATCTCGCACCAGGATCCCCTGGCCATAGAGCGCCTCGAACACGGCCCGGGGGTCGGCGTCCCGAAGCTCGATGAGGACGAAGTTGGCGCGGGAGGGATAGACGCGCAGGCCGGGAAGGGACCCGAGCCGGGCAGCCATCCGCTCCCGCTCGACAACCAGCCGCTTCACGGTCAGCTCGAGGAGGGGATAGTCGTCGATAGCGGCCATGGCCGCGGCCTGAGAGAAGAAGTTGATGTTGTAGGGCAGCCGCGCCTTGTTGATCTCGCGCGTGAGCTCGGGCGAAGCCAGCAGATAGCCGACCCGGAGGCCGGCCAGGGCCATGGCCTTGGAGAACGTGCGCAGGACCACGAGGTTGGGATGTCGGGCGAGCAGGGGAGCCACCGACTGGCCCGCGAACTCGTGGTAGGCCTCGTCGATCACGACCAGACCGTCTCCCTCCTCGCACAGCCGGGAGACCTCGCCCGGGTCGAGCACCCCCCCGGTGGGGTTGTTGGGGGAGCACACGATGGTGAGCGCGGCCTGGCTCCCCCGGCGCGCGGTCTGGAGGGCGGTGGGGTCGTACTCGAGGTCGGGCCCGAGTCCCACCCGCACCGCCTCCCCGCCCAGAATGCCGGTCAGGAGCGCGTAGAGCGTGAACGTGGGCTCCGGGATCACAACCCGCGTCCCCGGACCGACCGTCACCAGGAGCAGGGCTTCGATCAGCTCGTTGGAGCCGTTTCCGGCCAGGATCCCATCCGCCCGCCAGCCCGCGAATTCGGCCAGCTTCGCGAGCAGCGCCTTCGGGTCGAATTCGGGGTAGCGCGACCAGGGCCGGGAGAGCGCCCCCTCCAGCACCCGCCTCTTCACGGACTCGGGCAGGTCGTAGGGGTTTTCGTTCTGGTTGATCTTGACCGGGGCCGAGCGCGCGGCCAGCGTATAGGCCGCGACCTGGCGCACCGCGGGCTTGATGTGCCGCAGGGGGTTCACGACTCGAACCTCGTCAGAACGCTCCGCGCGTGGCCGGGAAAGCCCTCCGCCCGCGCCACCCTCACCACGCCCTCCGCAATCCGCCGCAGGCCGGACCGGGTCAGGCGCACCCGGCTCTGGCGCCGTTGGAAGTCGCGGACGGAGAGGGGCGAGGCGTGACGGGCCGCGCCCCCCGTGGGCAGGACGTGGTTGGGGCCCACGCCGTAGTCGCCCGCCGCCACCGGAGCCCAGGGGCCCACAAACACCGCCCCCGCCACCAGCCGCCGGGCCACCAGCCCCGCCCGCCGGGTCATGACCTCCACGTGCTCGGGAGCGAGGGCGTTCACGGCCGCCACCCCCTCCTCGGTGTCGCGCACGAGCACGACCGCGCCCTGGCCCTTTAGGGCCCGCAGCGCGGCCGCGGGGTTGGCCACTCCGGACAGCCCCGCCGCCACCAGCCGCCGGGCCTCCGTCCCCAGGGCCCGCGATGACGTGACCAGGACCACCGTCTCCCCCCCGCTGCCGTGCTCGGCTTGGGCCAGCAGGTCGGCCGCCACCAGACTCGCCTTCGCGGTATCGTCGGCCAGAACCACGACCTCGCTCGGGCCCGCGTCGTGGTCGATCTCCACCTGGCCCCGCACCTGCCGCTTGGCCGCGGCCACGTACGCGTTGCCGGGGCCCACGATCTTGTCCACCGCGGGCACCGTGCGCGTGCCGTAGGCGAGCGCGGCCACGGCCTGGGCCCCCCCCACGCGGTAGACCGAGTCCTCGAGGCCTGCGAGCACGAGGGCCGCGGCTACCGCGGGGCTTCTCTCCAGGGTGCGCGGGGGCGTGACCACTGCGATCCTCGGCACCCCCGCCACGCGGGCGGGAATGGCGTTCATGAGGACGGAGGATGGGTAGGCGCCGGCTCCCCCCGGAACGTAGAGGCCCACCGAAGAGAGGGGGGCCACGACCTCTTCCAGCAGCGACCCGTCGGGCAGACGCATGCGGAAGCCGGACTCGAGTTGGCGCCGGTGGTAGGCCTCGATCTGCCCGGCCATGGCGCGCAGCGCCGCCACCAGCCCGCGGTCCGCGCCCCGAGCCCGGGCCCGGATCTCGCGGGCAGGAACGCGCAGGCGGCGGGGGTCGAGGCGCACCCCGTCCAGACGAGCGGTGAGGCGGACGAGGGCGGGGTCGCCCTCGCGCCGCACCGCGCGCAAGATGGCGGCCACGGCCCGCTCCACCGCCGGTACCCTCGCCCCGCCCCGGGGCAGTCCCGCGAGGTAGCGTCTCCATTCCGGGGTGCCGTAGCGCAGAGTCCTCACGGGGCGGCCGTCCTCAGGGCCTCCAGCAGGCCCGACACCTCGGCGCGGCGGGCGTGGTAGCTGGCCCGGTTCACGATCAGACGGGCGGAGGAGGAGGCCACCTCCGCCACCGACTCCAGGCCGTTCTCCTCGAGGGTGCGCCCGGTCTCCACCACGTCCACGATGCAGTCCGCGAGGCCCAGGCCGGGGGCGATCTCCACCGACCCCGCGAGCTTCACCACCTCCACGGACACTCCCTGCTCCAGGAAGTGGGCGGCGGTGACCCTGGGGTACTTGGTGGCCACCCGGAGGGTGGAGGCTCGGGAAAGGTCCGCCCCCGAACCCTTCCGTCGGGCCACCACCAACCGGCAGCGGCCGAAGCCGAGGTCTAGCGGCTGGTAGACGTCGCTGTCGCTCTCGAGGAGCACGTCGCGACCCGCTATCCCCACGTCCGCGACCCCGTGCTCCACGTAGGTGGGCACGTCCATGTCCTTCACGAACAGGAAGCGCAGCCCGTCCATGGCGACCACGAGACGTCGACCCTCCCCCTCCGGAAACGGCAGCCCCGCCTTGCGGAAGAGGGCCTCGGAGCCGGCGAGGAGCTTTCCTTTGGAGAGGGCGACGGTGAGGCTCATACCCCGCCTCCGTCACCGAATCGCACGCGGGCCCCCACCGACCGCCGCTCGCGAGCGCGGAGGAGGGACGCGCCCAGCCCGCCCCCGCCCACTGCTTCCGCGGCGGGCGCAGGGGGCACGGCCGCTCCCTGTCTCTCCAGCAGCAGGGCCACCCGGTCCAGCCCGAGCATGAAGCCCACCGCAGGCATGGGGCGGCCGAAGCGCGCGAGCAGGGCGTCGTAGCGCCCCCCGCCCCCCACCTCAAACCCCAGCCCGGGCGCGTAGACCCGAAAGACGAGGCCGGTGTAGTAGTCGAGGCCCCGGACCTCGCCCAGGTCGAGGACCAGCCGGTCCGCCAAGCCCGCCCCCCGAAGAGCCTCCACTACTACCGAGAGCTCTTCCACCGCTCCCCGCGCACAGGGCGAGAAGGCGAACGCTCGGCTCGCTTCCCCGAGCACGGAGACGTCACCCGCGAGCCCGGTCAGACGTACGACGGCCTCCGTCACCTGCGCGGAGGCGCCGCCCTGCGCGAGCACCTCGCGCACCCCCGCCGGATCCTTTCCCTCCACCCGCTCGCGCAGCGTGGCCAGTCGGGGGCCCTCTATCCCACTGCCTTCCAGAAGCCCGTTGAAGACACCCACGTGCCCGAGGGCGAGGACCCAGCCCGAAGCCCCCAGCGTCTCCAGGCATTCCGCGGCCACGGCCAGGACCTCCGCGTCGGCGGCGCGGCTCGCCCCCCCGAGGTGCTCCAGGCCCATCTGGAAGAGCTCGCTCTGGCGACCCGCCTGGGGCGGCTCGTAGCGGAGCACCTCTCCCGAGTAGTACAGCCGGATGGGGGCGGGCCGGCCGGACAAGCGGCCGGCGGCGATCTTGGCCAGGAGGCTCGTGAAGTCGGGACGAAGGGCGAGCAGGCTGCCGTCGCGGCCCACGAAGGAATAGGTCTTGGGGGCGAGGTCGCCCCCCGCGAAGACGTCCGCGTAGTCGTAAAGGGGCGGGATGATCTCCTGGTAGTCCCAGCCCTCGAAGACCGAGACCACCCTCTCCTCGATGGCCCGCCGCCGGCGGGCTTCATCGCCCACGAAGCACTGCACCCCGGGCGGGGCCTGGACCAGTCCGTGCGTGGCTCCGTTCATTCAGCTCCCCACGTACTTCGCGTAAAGGGTCCGGGCCTGGGCGGTGTCCTTCACCCCCTTGACGATGGCCCGTCCGTCCCCGAACACCACCAGCTCCGCGTCGCTCCCCCGGAAGCGCACCAGGTACTCGTTGGCCAACACCTCACCCGACTCCCGGAGGCGCGCGGCCAGGGCGGGGAGATCCACCGTTCCCCCCGCGCGCGGTCGCAGCTGGACCGCCTCGCGGCCGCAGAGCACGGCCGAGCCGCTGGTGCTCTCCCGCGACGCGTAGTCGTACTGCCCCGCGGTGCAGGCAGGGCACCAGGGCGCGCGGCCACGCAGGTCGGTTACCTCGAAGGTCCCGGCCCAGAGGTCCACGGCGACGATCCCCGGCAGGAGCGCGCCGGTCTGGCCGGCCAGCACCTTGAGCGCCTCCCCCGCTTGCACGCCCGCGATCACGTGGACGATGGGGGCCACAACCCCCGCGGTGTCGCAGGTGGGCCCGGAGCCGGGGTCCGGCAATCGCTCCAGAACACAGCGCAGGCAGGGCGAGTGGCCCGGCCGGACGAGGAGGGCGAGGCCGTAGGCGCCGACGCAGGCCCCGTAGACCCAGGGCACGCCCGCCCGCAGGCAGACATCGTTCAGGAGGAAGCGGGTCTCGAAGTTGTCCGTCCCGTCGAGGACGACCTGCGCGCCCCGCACCATCTCCTCCGCGTTCTCGGCGCAGACGTCGGCCACTATTCCGCGAACTTCCACCTCGGAGTTCAAGCGGCGGAGGCGGGCCTCCGCGGCCGCGGCCTTGGGCAGGCCCCGCGCGGCGTCCTCCTCCTCGAAGAGGGACTGGCGTTGCAGGTTGGAGGGCTCCACGTAGTCCCGGTCCACGACCGTGAGACCGCCCACGCCCGCGCGGACCATCATCTCCGCGAGCGAGGAGCCTAGAGCGCCGCACCCCACCACCAGCACCCGGGCGGCGCGGATCCGCTCCTGGCCGGCGCGGCCGATGCCGGGAAAGAGCTCCTGGCGCGAATAACGGCCGCTCATGACTCCCGCCCCGGGGGCGTCGCCCGAACGGCCTCGCGCATCACATCCGCGGGCGCCTCCGTTCCCGTCCACGTCTCGAACTGGGCGACGGCCTGGGCGAGAAGCATCTCCAGGCCGTCGATGGTCGCGCAGCCCGCGGCCCGGGCCTCGGCCAGGAGGGGCGTCTCCAGGGGGTCGTAGACCATGTCGAAGACCACCGAGCCCGGCCGGTGCAGATCGGCGGGTAACGGGCTCTGGCCGGGGAAGGCGGGGGAACCCACGGGCGTCGCGTTGATGAGCACGTCCCAGGAATGACGGGCCAGGCCTTCCCAGTCGTCGTGGGCGCAGCCCACCGCCGCCCCCACCGCCGCCGCCTGGCCGGGGTCGCGGGCGACCACCGTGACCCGCGCGCCCTTCCGGCCCAGGAAGAGGGCCGCCGCCCGGGCCGCCCCTCCCGCGCCAAGGACGAGGACACGCTTGCCCCGGATGTCGATCTTCTTCTTGAGGGGTCCCAGCACCCCGTGGCCGTCCGTGCTCGAGCCCTGGAGCAGGCCGTCCCGGACGACCACGGTGTTGACGCTGCCCGCGAGGGCCGCCGTCTCCTCCACCGCGTGCAGGTGGCGCAGGATGTCCATCTTGTAGGGCCGGGTCACGCTGAAGCCCGCCAGGTCCAGCGCGGGCAGGGCGGAGACAAAGGGCTCGAGCGCCTCCGCCTGCAATGGAATGTAGATGGCGTCCATCTGCCGGGCGGCGAAAGCCCGGTTGTGGAGGACAGGGGAAAGGCTGCGGGTCACGTCCGCGCCCAGAACTCCGTAGACCCGGGTGGCGCTCGTGACCTCGCGCACCCGATAGAGATCGGCCATGAGCGCGGCCGGGAGCTGGCCGGGCGCGGCCTCGCTTCCGAGCGAGGGGGCGGCGTAGGTAAAGGGAGCCCGGTAGCGCCCGGCCAGGAGGCGGGTGGGAAGACCCAGGGGACCCATGGCCACAGGCAGGAGGGGCTTGCCCCCTCCCCGGGCCACCCGCGCCGCCAGGTCCAGGAGGCGACCTACGTCCGCGATCGAGCGCGGCGTGACCGCGATTTTCACATAGTCCGCCCCCGTCTCCCCCATGGCTGTATACAAGCCGTCCAGGTCCGCGGGCGTGCCCTCGAGGTCGTGGTAGGAGACAACCAGCCCCCGCCCGGACATCTCGGCCATGACGTCCCGGAGCCCGCTCCGGTACTCCACGTCCACGTAGTCGTAGCCCCGCTTCACCGCCTCCAGCAAGGCCAGGCGTCGGCGGGGGTCCCCGTCGTACATGCGACCACCCTCGGAAGCGGCCCGGCAGGTAAAGAGGAGGGGCCGGGTCTTGGCCCGCAAGATGGTCAGAAGGTCGAGGTCGGTGACGAAATCGCCCCGGATCTCAAAGAGGTCGGCCGCCTCCGCGAGGTCGGCCATGCGGTCGATGACCGCCGCCGTCGTGTCCTCGGTCAGGCTCACGCAAATCTCGATCATGGCCGACCCAATCCAAAGCAAAAAAGCCTCTCCAGGGTTCCCTGAAGAGGCCTCCTTGTCCGTGCCCGATCCCCAGGGAACCCGCTCCGCTGCTGCGGTCGGGGCCCCCAGGCCCCGCCGCTACGGGTGGTAGCGGTGGTGACGAAACACGGGACGCCAGCGGCGCACCGGCCCGCCCTCTTTTCCCCTCCCGGCGTTCGTGGCGGGTATGTTCATCAGCGCGTTCCCGAAGCCAGATGGTAAGGAACCCGGCCCCGGGTGTCAAGCGTTCCTCCCCGCCTGCGCTTATTCGCCGCGCCCAAGCGCGTGCGTCTGTTGCCTGCGTGTCTTGACTCCATCGATCCCGGAAGGTAGGCTCCCCGTCGACACCCCGAGTGAAGACTTGCACCGTGAAGCGACGCGAGACCGGACCGCGGCCAGAGTTTCCCGCACCGGCTTTCCCGCAGCGGCCGCGAGGCTTTCGGACCCGCACGTGACACCGCCCCCGTCGTTGGCACTCCCCGACGTCCGGCGGGTAAGGAGAGACCCATGAGATTGCGACTGGCCTTGGCCGTTTGTCTCCTGAGCGCGGCCACGCTGAGCGCCCAAACGTTCCGCGGCGGCATCGTGGGAACCGTGACCGACACCACCGGGGCCGCCGTGCCCGGGGCCCTCCTCACCGCCACCAACGTGGGCACGGCTCTGAGCCGCACCGCCGTGACCGACCGCGAGGGCAACTACTTGATCCCCGAGATGCCCCCCGGGGATTGCACGGTCAGCGCCAGCCTCTCCGGCTTCAAGACCCAGACCGTCAGGGGACTACGGGTGGAGGTCTCTCAGACCCGACGCCTGGATCTGCAGCTCGCCCCCGGAGAAAAAACCGAGAGCGTGGAGGTCACGGCCACGCTGCCCCTGGTGGACACCACCCACAACACCCAGGGCGGCATGATCGAGGGCAAGCAGGCCTCCGAGCTTCCCATCAACGGACGCGACTTCACCCACCTGCTGAGCCTGGTGCCGGGGGCCACCTCCGACCCCGGGCAGGTCTCCGACTCCCCCGGCTCCTTCGGCTACTTCAGCGTCAACGGCAACCGCGGGCGGGCCAACAACTACCTTCTCGACGGCACGGACATGAACGACGGGTATCGAAATGATCCCGCCATCAACGAGGCGGGGGTCTTCGGAACGCCCGCCACCATCCTTCCCGTGGACGCGGTGGAGGAGTTCCCCATCCTCTCCGGGGCGGAGGCCGAATACGGGCGCAACGCGGGCGCGATCGTGAACATCGTCACCAAGTCGGGAACCAACGACCTTCACGGCAGCGCCTTCGAGT
>DATMML010000007.1 GCA_035570235.1 Vicinamibacteria bacterium
CACCAGAGGAAAGCGCTTCATTTGGATTTCCTCGTTCAGGGACCACCCCTCGGTGGCCGTTTCCAGGGATGGGCCATCGTAGCACGGAAGTGCCTTCGCGTTTTGGTGGGACGCAGTTGCAACCGCAACCGCGTGAGGGTATTGCGCCGCATTCGAAATCGCCTCGAGCCTGATAGCTTGGTGGCCTGGGACGGATTTGAACCGCCGACACGCGGATTTTCAGTCCCGTCCCTCACCAAAATCGAGGAGGACGAAAAGGGATGATCGGTCACCATTGGCTACCATTTCGGGAGCTTGAGACGGTTCGTCCAACATGCGGTTTGACCGAAAGTCCCCCTCCTGACCGATGATTCTAGGCAAGTAGTAGACAAGTCAACCTGCCCGGTAGCGTCCGAGACAGACCTCCATACAAAGGCTTGTTTCGAGAAGTAGTATCTGTTACACTGATACTCATGGATTCGCGCAGCCTCCTCGAGCGGTTCGACCTGTTCCTGGAAGAGCGCGGCGTCGGTTTCGAGGCCATTGTCGTTGGGGGCGCTGCCCTTAACCTTCTGGGCGTTATCTCACGGGCTACGAAAGACTGCGACGTGCTGGATCCGGAAATCCCGCCCGCCGTTGCAACCGCCGCCCGGGCCTTCGCAGCAGAGGTTCGCAAGAGCGGTGAAACGCTCCAGGACGACTGGCTCAACAACGGGCCACGGTCGCTGGCGGTTGATCTGCCCCCAAAGTGGAGGGCGCAGATCCGCCCGATATTTGTGGGAAAGAAGCTGCGGCTCCAGACACTTGGCCGCAAGGACTTGCTCCGAGTAAAGCTTTTTGCGCTCTGTGACCGCGGGATCGACCTCGGCGATTGCCTCGCACTCGCGCCGACCGAGGAGGAACTCGTGCTTGTCCGACCATGGATCGATCAGCGTGACGCTCATCCAGACTGGCCGAAGCACGTCCACAATACATTGGCCTCACTAGCCGAGAAGTTAGGTCATCGTGTTTAGTCGCGCCGTCGCCCCGAATGTCATCCCAGACGCATCGAGCCTCACGGCCGCCCTTGCGGGTATCGGTATGAACCTAACCAGCTCCTCGAAGCTCCACCAAGAGCCCAACATCGAAGACACGCTGCTCTTCGCGTCGGCGGAAGGGATGGACCAATCCGAGCTGCGGGTTCTCGCGCTCCTCGTCACGTGGTTTGGGATGCATTTCCCTTGGGTGAACGCCGATCGACTGACGAGGCTGGTCCTGGAGCACCCGTCCACCCGCATCCGGGCGCTATGGTCGGCGCTCGCGAGATGGAAGCGCTCGGATCGGCGGTTTACACGCCTCGCAAAGGCGTACAAAGGCCAACGCATCGACCTGGTAGGGACGGGATCAGATTTCTTGATCCGACGTGGTGGTGAGGATCCTAGGTTCGAGAAGACACCCCTGCGAGTTGCGCGGAATGTCTTGCGGGACCGGGCACATGATGTGTTGCCACCGCGTCAGCTTGCGGTACACCACCACGCGTACCGGTATCGGGTACTGATCGGGCCAAGCTACCGCGCCGACATGTGGGCTGCCCTCGATCGCGAACCAACCGTCTCGGCCGCCGAGCTGGCTCGGAGGACCTATGGCTCCTTCGCGACGGCGTGGCACGTCAAGCGAGACTTCGGCCTCCTCCAAAAGAATCCCTGACGCCCGGGCGGCTCGGGCTTACTGGTCTCGCATTGCTATGGTGGCCTGGGACGGAATTGAACCGCCGACACGCGGATTTTCAGTAGTGCTCACCACCGCCGACCAAACGTAGGCAAACCGCTCCAACACTCTCCGTACAGCCACTTAGGCGGCGGTCGCTGAACCCCATTACCCGGCCAGAGACAGCAGGTATCGTTGGTCTGATGCAAGTGGAATGTAAGGCGGCTCGCTCGGCCGAACCCGAGCCCACCGGCTAACGCACCCAGGCTACGGAAACATGGCTCAGCGGCTGCCGCCCAGTCAAGCCGAACTGTAACGTCGAGACTTAGAAGTCATTCAAAGAGTGGTATTTACGCGGTCTTCCAAAGAGACTGCCTGGAGCCAAGCTCCGAAGAAAACGTCTTGACTTACGTATCCACTGTACTAAGAATGCACCGAATTTAGCCGCCATTTCTGAGTCCCTCCGAGCGGTTCCGAATTCTGAGGAGAGGACCATGCCAGATAGCGAAAAGCCACAAGACGGGGAACCCAATATCAAGGTCGAGCTAGCCAAGCCGGGATCCAAGGTGGGCCGCATCCGCCTTTGGGGAATTGAGGTCGAGTTGCCGCGGTGGGCACTCTCTTTGATCGCCGTCTTGGTGGTCGTCGCCTTCGGAGCCTATCTCTACGAAAAAGTCGGTCCGCCTGTGCTGAAAAAGAAACTTGTGGAACTCGACCTGTTCACGCAGTTCGAGGAGTACCAAAAGCATGTTACCGAGACGCCAGGAGTAAGGACAACGTTGTTTAAGGACACGGCGCGAGGTTGGCTCGATGTCAAGTATTTCGACTCGGACGGTTGTCTCGAAGTGACGGGCCAGACGCCTAGCCACGCCATCGAGCGCTTTGTCCAGGCTTCCGTCATCGAGAAGGCACCGGGGAACACAAGTGGAGGCAGACGTAGCGATACGGCAGGCCCCGCCCCTTCGGACACGGCTCTCGCGGAAGCGAATGCGCGGATGCTCTTCGTTTCCACGCCGGAGGTAGGAGTTGACTCGGGTTCGACCAAGGTTCCTGTTCAGGCGGGTTGCCAAGGCCGTTGCATGAACCCTCACCCTGGGAACTTCAACTCGTGGTTTGGAACGAGGAACGGATGCTTTGTTCAGGTCTGGCGGCAGTGGCCAGACCGGTGCACCCACTACCAGTGGTACAACAGTTGCACTGGGTACTGGGACTCCGATATGAACGGACCGAGGATCTACTGGACCTGCTGCGTCCACTAACGCCTTCGTACAGAGGACTTCTGATCCTGCGTGCTCTTGCAAGTCGCTGAGTGCTTTGGGTGGGCAATGCACCTTGCATCAGGCTTTGCCGGAGTCCCGCGCTCGGTCGCGATCAGCATGGTGGGGCACAAGACGGAGAGCGTCTACCGGAGGTATGCCATCGCGGACGAGAAGGCCCGCAGGGCAGCGGCCGATGCTCTGGGCGCCCTCCACGAGCGGCAGGCGAAGGCCACCGGGAGGGTCGTCCTTATTGGGAAAAGAGGGCGGTGATGTGGGAGGGGCTCACGGGACACTACATGCACACGGGTTCTCTCTGGTCATCGGCCAATAAACTCGTGGAGCGTTTCGAGACAGCGGAGGGGGAGCTAGACCCCACACGAGTACCCGCGGGCCTCAGCGTGATTCTCTTCTCGGCGATGACGGTCGAGACTCTCCTGAATGAGTTGACCGAGTTGGCTTCACAGCACGGACCCCGCGAGCCGCAGGCGAAGACCCTGGCGGAGGCGCTGGAAGAGGTCGAGGAGTCTCGGGGGTCGATTCGCCTGAAGCTCCTCATAGCGACCATCGCTCTTGGAAAACCGGTAGAGAAGGGACATGAGCCGTATCAGAGCTTCGACCTGCTCTTCAAGGTGCGGGATGCCATCGTTCACTTGAAGCCGTACCGCCACACCTTCACCGGCACGGGCATCGAAGCAGAACCGAGAGGACTCCTGAACGCGCTTCATGCGCGTGGGCTAGTCCCCGATCCGACTGTTCTGCCCGCACAGTCCTTTCTGTCAACCGTGGCGTCAGCCGCGCTGTGTCGGTGGGCAGTCCAGACGGCACGGGAGGTCGTCTCCAACGCAGTGAGCTTGCTTCCCGAGGGTGACCTCAAGAAGCACGTTCAGTTCCTCCTCGCCGACGTCTTGGGGATCGAGCGGGCGGCGCTGACCGAAGCCCCTCGAACGCTGTAGGCTCAGGTGGGCTTTCCAGTGAAAAGCGCCTCGCGGGAGAGTGAACTGGCCGCTGATGCAAGTTTGATGGAAAGTCGGCGAACCGAACGCTTGTACCTTGGTGGCCTGGGACGGAATTGAACCGCCGACACGCGGATTTTCAGTCCGCTGCTCTACCAACTGAGCTACCAGGCCAAGGCAGCAAAGGGCAATTCAACCACGAAGGCGGCGGGTCGTCAAAGCCGGCTCGACGGTGGTCGGGTGAGGTATACTGGCTCGGGAACAGTTAGGAGGAACCCAAAATGCCCGCGCCTCCCGCCGGGAAGCTCCCCAAGGACTACGACCGGTTGCCCGTGCCGCAGCCCCAGGCTACGAGCGCCCGCAAGCGGGAGCCCAAGATGCTGGCCATCATCGACCCCGAGCGGTGCTTCGGCCGCGGCTGCGAGTACTGCGTGGCGGTCTGCCCGGTGCCGGACTGCATCACCCTCACCCCCGACCCGGCCGCTCCCGAGCTGAGCGTGTGCACGGTCAACCTTGACACCTGCATCGGTTGCATGGCTTGCGAGAAGTGGTGCCCGGACGACTACGACGCGATCCGCATGGTACCCTTCGCCACCGTCGTCGCCAGCCGCGCGGCCTACGAGACCAACACGTTCAGCGCCGAGCTTCCCGTCAAGAAGATCGGCGCCTGAGATGCCGTGCCCGGGGCTCCCGTTCCCTTCGCCGATATCCGCGTCCTCTTCTGCTCGCAGGGCTTCCCGCGGAGCCGCGAGCTCCTGCGCGAGCGCCTCGCCGGGTCTCCCCTTCGCATAGCCGAGGTCGACCCCGGCCGTTCCTTGGAGGCGCAGGTCGCGGAGGCGTCGGCCCTCATTCCGTCCATGGCCCGCATTAGCGCGACAATCATGGACGCGGCTCCGCTCCCTAAGCTCATCGTCCAGTTCGGGGCTGGCCTTGAGGGTGTGGACCGGGCGGCGGCGGAGGCCCGCGGCATCGCGGTGCGGAATGTGCCCGGCGCCAACGCCCAGGCGGTAGCAGAGCTGGCGGCGTTCCTCATGTTGGCCCTGGCCCGCGGCCTGCCGCAGCACCGGCGCTCATTTGCGGCGAGTGTGGTGGGCGATCCCGCGGGCTCCGAGCTGCGGGGGAAGACCCTCGGGGTGGTGGGCCTGGGGGCATCGGGCCGGGCCCTGGCGGGGATCGCACGCGGGTTCGGCATGGATGTGATCGCCGTGCGCCGGACCCCCGCGCCCGACCCCCACACCAGCTGGGTGGGGGGCCCGGGTGACTTGGACACGCTCCTGGCCCGCGCCGACTATGTCAGCCTGCACGTACCCGCCTCCGCCGAGACCCGGGGGCTGATCGACGCCGCGCGGCTGGCTCGGATGAAGCCTTCCGCCTATCTGGTTAACGTGAGCCGAGGCGAGCTCATAGACCGTCAGGCGCTTCTCGACGCGCTCCGTCAGCGACGGATCGCAGGGGCGGGACTGGACGTGTATTGGGAGGAGCCTCCCCAACCTGGTGACCCGCTCTTCACGCTGGACAACGTCGTGGCCACGCCCCACGTGGGTGGCGTCACACAGGAAGCGCTCGCGCGCATTGCGGATAGGGTGGCGGCGCTGCTCCGGGAGTTCCTTCTCGGCGCTCGGGCCGGCTGACGGAGGCTAGCTCGCGTCCAGTGTGCTCGCGCAGGCTCACCCGGTATCGGGCTGACCACTCCGGCCGAAGCGCCCGCCGGACTTGTCAGGGGAGACGACATCCCTGCTCCGGCAATCGCGCCGTCGCTGACCGTGACGCCGCGAAGGGAGTCGGGCTCACAGGACCCAGTGCTCCCCTTCGGAAGCGCCTAGGCCTTCTTCTTCTCCGGCATGGGAACGACCGCACCCTTTTCCGCCTTTTCGCCCCGAGCGGTGGCGAGCGGCGGCTCCACCGAGGGCAGGCCCAGCCCTTTGCGCAGGCGGGAGTCGATCTCGGTGCGGATGTCGGGGTTATCCTTTAGGAACTGGCGGGCGTTCTCCCGTCCCTGACCCAGGCGCTCACCATCCAGCGCGTACCAGGCCCCGGACTTTTCGATGACCTTGTGGTCCACGCCCAGGTCAATGAGGTCGCCTTCCTTGCTGATCCCTTCGCCGTAGAGGATGTCGAACTCGGCCTCCCGGAAAGGCGGCGCTACCTTGTTCTTCACAACCTTGACCTTGGCGCGGCTGCCGATGACGACATCGCCCTCTTTCAGGGAGGCGATGCGGCGGATGTCCAGGCGGATCGAGGAGTAGAACTTCAAGGCCCGGCCGCCGGTGGTGGTCTCGGGGTTGCCGAACATCACGCCGATCTTCTCGCGGAGCTGGTTGATGAAGATGAGGCAGGTCTTGCTCTTGGAGACAATGGAGGTGAGCTTGCGCAGAGCCTGGCTCATGAGCCGGGCCTGGAGGCCCATCTGCGCGTCGCCCATCTCCCCCTCCAGCTCGGAGCGCGGGACGAGAGCGGCCACGGAGTCGATGACCAGCACGTCCACCGCGCCCGAGCGGATGAGAACCTCGGCGATCTCCAGGGCCTGCTCGCCGCTGTCGGGCTGAGAGACGAGCAGGTTGTCGGTGTCCACTCCGAGTTTGCCCGCGTACGTTGCGTCCAGGGCATGCTCCGCGTCGATGAACGCGGCCATGCCCCCTCGGCGCTGGGCCTCGGAGATCACGTGCAGGGCGAGGGTGGTCTTGCCCGAGGACTCGGGACCGTAGATCTCGATCACTCTCCCGCGGGGCATGCCGCCCACGCCGAGGGCGGCGTCGAGGCAGAGCGAGCCCGTGGGGATGGCGGGGACATCGACCTTCTCGCGGCTTCCCAGGCGCATGATTGATCCCTTGCCGAACTGCTTGTCGATCTGGGCCAGAGCGGACTCGATCGCCTTCGCCCGCTCGCTCTTCTCTTCAACCATAACCATTGATCCTCTCCTTCATGCTCTTCGGTCCGTAACCTATGAGCCGGCCCCTGGTAGGCCTGCCCACGACCGAGGATCATACCGGTGTGGGTAGCCAACCCAGGTCCGAGCGGCTGCTCCAAGTGTCGGATTTTGGACCCAGGCGAACTGGCACCGGGTGGAGCGTGCACAAAGCCCTACAGACGAAGGGTTTAGTGGATATCCCCAACTGTCGAACCTGACCCTAGGTTCTTTTGATCGAACCCCAAGCACAAGGCCTGGTCCTAGCCGGGGGCCCGCTCAGTCACGTTTCCGAGGCTGCGGGCCCCCGCGAATCCGGTCCCAGTTTCAGGAACGGAAGACCGCCCGGCGCGGATCTCTCGTCCCTGATATCCCGGCGACCCCCGCCGCTCCGGCTACGGTCCTCCATTGCGGTCGTGCCGTCGGGGCCGACAGGCGGCTTCTCTGGCGCCTTCCACCGGCCTAGGGCCGGAGACGCCACTTCTCGTCAACACCGGAGTCGGTTCTGACGTTCTGCGACCAAAGAAAGGCACGTCTTGTGCCTGCTCCCTTGTGCCTCGGGTTGGTTGCACGGGAATGAAGGCCGCCGAAACGGGCCGCGTGCCAACACCAGCTAGCCTCCGGGAAACCACCAGCCGGACGGGAAAAACGCCCTCTTAGGCGTTACCCGACCGCCCTCTCGACATCGGCGGGCCAGCCGGAGCGAGCCAAAGGCCGAAAATTGCTCTCGTACTCTAGGTGTAATACCTTCAAATGCAGCAACTTATAGCACGTGTCCAGTCAGACACGGATCTATAGGGGGCGAAAAAAAAGAATTGGAAGCGTGCCTGGGTCTGCTACAATTCCTAGGTGAAATGGGCCCCGAAGAAGCTCCTGAGCATCCTGCTCAAGAGGCGGGCCCAAGATGAGGGCAAGGACTTGAAGTCAGGACGCGCAAAACGTAAGGCACATAGATCCATCCGGCCGGTGTCCCGCAAGCCTGCCGCATCAGGGACTCACAAAAAACGCTCGTCTCACCGGAGGAAGACCACGACTGTGTCCGCCAAGCACTTGAAGGCCAAGGCCCCCGTCAGCCGTGCGCGAGCCGCCGCTCCGGCGCGCAGCACCCACGCCACCGCTCCTGCCCTAGTCATGCCGGGGAAGCGCCGCATGCACCCGGTACCATCGCCGATGCCCTTGCGGCACGTCGCGCCCCCTCGACCCGTTCTCGTCGCTCCCGCCCGCTCCATGCCGCCCGCCCGGGACATCCGCCGGCCCGCCGCGGTTGCTGGCAGTCGCGTGCCTGTGGCCGCTCCCGATTTCAGCGAGGCGGGCGTGCTGCTGGCCATCACGTACTCGATCCGCGAGGGCCGGCGGGGCGAGTTCTTCGATCTCATGCGGGAGTTGAAGCCCCTCCTGGTCGCGATCGGGGGCATGGACTGCACCATCTACGAAGACCGGAGCCGACCGAACTACCTGATGGAGGTCTTCCGGTTCAAGGACGAGGCGGAGTTCACCGCCTTTGACGACAAGTTCCACAAGGACCGCAAGATCGCTGCGATCTACGCCCTCCTCGACGACATCGTGGAGGCGGAGAAGAGCGACTTCAAGATTTTCGAGCGCCGGCTGTAGAGTCGTCGTAGAGCTCGGAAGCGCGGCTCTCCCAACCCCTTGTGGCGGCAGCGTCCGCTGACTCATGCCTTCTCCCGTCGGCCACGGTCTCGCCGGTCTGATCGTCCATGTCCTGGCGTCCCGGGACCAGCAGGAGCTCACGGATCGCTGGCGGCTGGGGGTGACGCTGGGCGCGGCCCTGATCCCCGACGTGGACCTGCTCTTTCGGTTCGTTGACGGCCGCAACCACCACGACAACGAGACCCACAGCCTCGGCTTTGCTCTTCTGGCGGCGGCGGCGGCCGCCCTGGTCTTCCCCCTCCTGGGCTGGGTCCGGCCGGTCGCTCTTGCCGGGGCCGTGGGGGCGGCCTGGTCGAGCCACGTGCTGCTCGACTATCTGAACGTTGATACGAACCCCCCCATCGGCATCCTGGCCTTCTGGCCGGTCTCCCAGGAGTATTTCAAGGTCCCCTGGCCCATCTTCCTGGACATCGGGCGTACACTGGAGTGGGCGACCGTCCGGCACAATGCGTTGGCCGCGGCCTGGGAGGCGGTCGTGCTCAGCCCGCTCCTCGCGGCCGCGTGGCGCTTCCGTTCCCGGCGGATGGGGTGACGGTATGGCACGAGGGTTCGAAAGCAAGTCGGTAGCGGATCAGCAGGAAGCGGCCCAGGCCGTCGGGTCCGCCTCGGAGCGCGACCTCGGCGATCCCGCCCGCGTCTTGAAGCGTCGGCGGCTGGAGCTTTCGCGCGCAGACGTGCTTAGGCAGATGAGTGCGGCCCGGGCGGAGGGGCATCGCGAGATGCTCAAGCGCGCGCTGGCGGCGCTCGACAAGGAGCTGGCCTCGCTCTCCTGACCGGCCCCCCTTCCGCCCGCTCCCTGACCGCCCCCCTCCCTGACTTGACCCCACTCCGGACGGGGCGTAGCTTCAGGGACCGGATCGAAAATGAAGCGCAAATCGCGCGCCCCCAAGGACCCCCGGACCGTCGTCCGCGACCTCGTCGCCCGCAAGGAGCACGCCCGCGCCATTGCTTTCTTGAAGGGCCAGTTCAAGGGACGAAGCCCGGGCCCCCGGCTGCGGCTTGAGCTCGCGGACGTCCTGGTGCTGGCCGGGAAGGGCGAGGAGGCGGTGCCCATCCTCATTGAGGTCACCGAAGAGCTGCTGGCCCACGGGAACGTGGCCACCGCGATGGCCGCCCTCAAGAAGGTCGAGCAGATTGATCCGGAGGCGAGCCGGCTCGAGAAGCGCGTGGCTTCGCTCCTGGGGCCGAAGCCCACCGCACCCCTCCCGCCTCCCGCGCCCTCCCCTCCGGAGCCCGCGGCGGGGGATGAACGGGCCAAGACCCAACCGTTGGACCCGGAGGTCTCCCGGCGCCTGGCCGAACCGCTTGTCCAGCGAGACGATGACGAGAGCGCGACCGCGCCCGTCATCCTGCCCCCGGAGTTGGCCGCTCTCGGCGCGGCCAACGACGCGGCCGCGGGCGAGGTCGGCGAGCGCATCCGGACCGTGTTCCGGCGCTTCCTGGCCACCCTGCCGGGCGGGGTGGCGGAGAGCGCGAACGCGGCCGCGCAGGAGGAAAGCGTCGAAGTCGTCTCCGCGGAACGGGAGGTCAGCGCGGTGACGGTTCCGGATCCCGCGGGCGAGTCCTCTTCCGCCATGTCCGCGGAGGACTTTCGGACCGAGCTGCTCAATCTCGTCCAGGACCTGGCGCAGAGCCGGCCCCCTCCCCCGGCGTCCGCGCAAGACCCCGAGTTCCCGGTTGCGGCGACGGTGGCGGGCAGCCCCCTCTTCCGGGACCTCTCCCCGGCCGAATTGACGGCGGTTCTTCGTGGCCTGCGCCTTCACCGCTTCGAGGGGGGGGACATCGTCCTCACCGAAGGGGAGCGTGGAGACAGCGTCTACATCGTGGCCAAGGGAACCGTCCGGGTCTGGGTGAGGAACCCCGAAGGGCGCAACTTCCCGGTGGGGGAGGTGGGGGAGGGGGAATTCTTCGGCGAGATCGGCAGCCTCTCGGGCCGCCCCCGTTCCGCGACCGTGACCGCGGCTGGGCGCTGCGAGTTGCTCGAGATCGACAAAGCCGGCCTCGACCGCCTGGCCCACGAGCACCCGCGGGCCCGCGAGGTCTTGGAGGAGCTCTACATCCGGCGTGCGAGCAGCCCGGAGGCGGCGGCGGTCAGGGCCGTGCCTTTGGCCATGTCCGACGCCCAGCGGAGGGCCGTCGGGGCCCTGGAGGCCCTCTTCGGAGAGAGCCGCTGGGACCCCCGAATACGCCTACGCCTGGCCGCGGTGTTGCTGAGGGCGGGCAAGTACGAGGACACCGTTCCCATCCTCGTCCGTCTGGCGGACGACCTCGCCCGGCAGGGTTACCCGGAGAAAGCCATCGCCGTCCTCAAGAAAATCGAGAGGATCCAGCACCGCCACGTCGAAGAGCTGACCTTGGCCCCCCGCGCGAAATCCGCGGCGCCGGCAGGGGACGGGCGCCCGGCGGAGCCGCCGGCGGGATCGCCCGCCCGCCCCCCGGCAGCGGGGAACAGGGAGGGCTACTTCCAGGACTGGCTCCTGGACATGGTGAGGAAGGCCGTGCGCCCGGCCCCGAGCGCCTCCTTCGCCATTGCCCCCGCCGAATCGTCCGCCCTCCGGGCCTACGCTCCCGGCCTCCTAGCCAGCCCCTTGTTCGTCGGCTTCAGCGAGGACGAGCTCCTAGCCGTCATCCAGGAGCTGCGGCTCCTCACCTTCGAGGCGGGCGACATCGTGGTGACGGAGGGGGAGCCGGGGGAGAGCGTGTTCATCCTGGCCGTGGGCGCGGTCAAGGTGTTCACACGTGACGCCGGCGGGCGGAGCGTGGCCATCGCTTCCCTGAAGGAGGGAGGGTTCTTCGGGGAGATCTCCGCGCTCTCCGGGCGGTCGCGCACCGCCAGCGTCACCGCCGCCGCCCACTGCGAGATGCTGGAGCTCGAACCGGCCGCCCTGCAAGCCCTCGACGTGAGCCATCCGGGCGTTCGGGTGGTGCTGGAAGCGGCCTACCGGGAGCGCACGACGGATGGCCGGGCGGGCACGTTCCGGACCGCGCCCTCCTGAGGCTCAGACCAGCTCGACCCCCAGGGCCACTCCGTTGCCCCCGCCCAGGCAAAGGGTAGCGACGCCGCGCGACTTGCCGCGGGCGCGGAGGGCGTAGAGCAGGGTAGTGAGGATCCTCGCCCCGCTGGCTCCAATGGGATGGCCGAGGGCGACGGCGCCGCCGTTCACGTTCACCTTGGCCGGATCGAGCTCCAGCTCCCGGCAAACCGCGACCGCCTGGACGGCGAAGGCCTCGTTCAGCTCCACGAGGTCCACGGTGGACGCGTTCCAGCCCGTTTTCTTCCAAAGCTTTCGCACGGCATCGACGGGGGCCATCATGACGAGAGCCGGCTCCAGGCCGGCCACCGCCTGGCCCACGATGCGGGCCAGGGGCTTCCGGCCGAGGGAGCGCGCGGTCTCCGCCGATGTCACCACCAGCGCGGCCGCCCCGTCGTTCACTCCGGGGGCGTTGCCGGCGGTGACGGTGCCGCCCTCCTTGAAGGCCGGCTTGAGCTTGGCGAGGGCCTCGAGCGACGTCTCCTCCCGCGGCCCCTCGTCCACCTCGAACGGGACCGGCTCGCCCTTCTTGGCCGGGAGGGGAACGGGCAGGATCTCGTCCCGAAACCGGCCCGCGCGGATGGCGGCCACGGCCTTCCGATGGCTCTCCAGCGCGTAGGCGTCCTGCTCCTGCCGGGTGACGCCGTACTTCTCGGCCACGACCTCCCCCGTGCAGCCCATGTGGTAGTCCTCATAGGCGTCCCAAAGGCCGTCCCAGATCATCGAATCCACGGCCTCTCCGTCGCCCAGCCGCATGCCCTCGCGGACCCGGGTCAGAAGGTAGGGGCAGTTGGACATGGACTCCATGCCCCCGGCCACGACCACTTCCGCATCCCCGCTCCCGATGCCCTGGGCGGCCAGCATCACGGCCTTGAGGCCGGATCCGCAAACCTTGTTGATGGTGAGGGCGGCGACCTTGGGGGGCAGTCCGCCGCGGAGCGCGGCCTGACGGGCGGGGGCCTGGCCCAAGCCGGCGGAGACCACGTTGCCCAGGATCACCTCGTCCACCCGCTCGGGCGGAATGTCGGCGCGGGCCACGGCCTCCCGCACCACCATCGCCCCCAGCGCGGGGGCGGAGAAGCCCTTGAGGGAGCCCAGGAACTTCCCGGTAGGGACGCGCACGGCCGAGAGAATGACGGACTCGGGCATGGCAACTCCTTTATGTCGTTGGCGGGCGCGGGGTCCGGGCCAGGTAGCGGCCCGCCGTCTCCAGGAAGCGGGCTCGGAGTTCGGGATCGAGGATTCTCGCCGCCTCCGCGCTCAAGGCCGGAGAGGGCGGCGGGGCGGGCGCCTCGGGCGCGGGGGGGAGGAAGGGGGGAAGGGAGGGCGCGGTGCCGGCCGGGAAGCCCTCGGTGAATCCCAGGCGGCGCGGGGCGAGGTCGCCCGCCAGGTCGCGCAAGCGCGCCAGGATCTCGCGCCGCATGCGGAGAAGGCCCTTGCGCCACCCCGCGTCCGGGACCCGGATGCGCAGGCTGTCGCCCTCGAGCGCGATCACTTCGGTGCGCCGCGCCAACTCCGGCCCCACCACCCGCGGCCAGGCCGCGCGCAGCAGGGCCAGAGTCCTCTCCGGCGCGGAGCCAAAGAGCCGCGCGGCCAGCCCCATCGCTGCCGCCCGCTGCAGGCCCATGCCGCTACTTTACGGCAGAGCGCGGGCACGACCAAGCGTCTCCGTCCGGTGCGCTATACTCGCGGGCGTTGTCGCTTCCGTGGAGATGGAGGCAAACTGGAGCCGGCCATGCGCTGCCCCAAGTGCAAGACCGAGATCGCGAGCGTGCCCGATGGCGGAGGCGTCACCATCTGCCCGGGCTGCGGCGCCCGTCTCATGACCCGCTCCACCGCGGCCAAGCTCGCCAAGGCCTCAACGGCGGAGGGACCCCCCGCCTCCTCCGGCCCCCATCCGAGCGCGACCCTGCCCCCGGGCACGCCGCTCAAGAAGATCCCGCGGCCGGGCGAGGACACCGCCCGCTCGGCCGGGCGCGCCCAGCTGGCGGGAGCGCCCGGCGAGGAGTGGCCGCCTCCCGCCACCCTCGATGCGGTTCTGGCCGAGATCCAGGCGCTGCGCCGAGCGCAGGACGAGATCCTGGAGTTGCTGCGCAACCGACCGCTCGGGGAGGGGGAAGCCTCCGGGAGGGAGCCGTCCCCCCCCGAGCACGAACACGACGCCACCGTCCCACCCCCCGTCCGCACGCGGCGCCGGAAGACGGTCCTTCTCATGGACGACGACCCCCTGACGCGCGAGGCGGCGGTGGCGGAACTGGAGAAGGCCGAGGTTCCCGTGCGGGCGGTGGCGGACGGGGGGAAAGGGCTGGAGGCCATCGCCGAGGACAAGCCGGATGTCATCGCCCTCGAGCTGGACCTCCGGGGTGCCTTGGCCGGCAAAGACGTCATCAACATGATCAAGGCCACGATGGAGTGGGTGGACATCCCCATCCTTCTCTACACCCGTCTCCCCGTGGAGAGCCAGAAGGAAGCACGGACCGCCCACGGAGCGGACGATCTGGTGCCCAAGGCCAGCGGGCCCGAGGCCCTGGTCTCGCGGGTCATCACCCAATTCCGGAGGGGCTGATGGAGCCCCGGCTGGTCTTGGCGTCCGCCTCGCCCCGCCGGGCCCGCATCCTCCGCGAGCTCGGGATCCCTTTTCGGGTGACGGTATCGGCCGCGGACGAGACCCTGCACCCGGGCGAGGAGGGGGGAGCGGCCGTCCTGCGCCTGGCCCGGGCCAAAGCGGAGGCGGTCGCGCGGTCGGAGACGCTCCCCGTTCTCGCCGCGGACACCGAGGTCATCTGCGAGGGCCGCATCCTGGGCAAGCCGGAGTCTAAAGACTCCGCCTTTTCCATGCTGGCCCACCTTTCCGGACGCACCCACGAGGTCGTGACCGGGGTCTGCCTGATCACCGGGAGCGTTGCGCGTTCGGGGATCGAGCGAACCACCGTGACCTTCGCAGAGATGACGGAGGCGGAGCGGACCTGGTACGTGGCCACGGGGGAGCCCATGGACAAGGCGGGAGGCTATCACGTGGACGGTCGAGGGGGGCTGTTCATTGAGGGCATCTCGGGCTCCCCCTCGAACGTGGCCGGGTTGCCCGTGCGCCTGGTCTTCCGCCTCGCTCGGGAAGCCGGGCTCTCGCTCGGGCCCCTTTAGGGTGGACGCCCTCGGCCGGCCCGGGGTGGTCGCCTCCCTCGGCGTCGCCCTGGCGGGGATCCTCCACCCTTTCCTACGCGCGCGCGAGTGGCTGCCCGCGGCCCCGGCCGTGGTTGCGGCCCTCGCTCTTCTCCTGGTGCTCGGGCTCGTGGTCCGCGCGCGATCGGACCCGGGGGCGCGTGTGCTCGGCCTGGGCGCCCTTCTCGTGCTCGCCGCGGTGGGCTACGACGGTGTCCTCGGCCAGCGGGGAAGCCTCACCTTGATCGGGGGCCAGGCCAAGAACAGTTTCGAGGAGGAGGGTCCGGAAGCCAGGCCGCTCGGCCTGCGCCCGCTCGGCTTCGAGATCGGCCTCGCGCGCGCGGATGCCCGCGTCACGGTCCTGAGGCTCGCCTCGCCCGCGGGGGAGGAGACGGTCGAGCTCGCACGCGAGCAGGCGGTCAGCCGGGGCGGCTTCCGGTTTGGCGAGCCTCGCGCGGTGCCCACGAGCGAGGCGGCCCGGCTCCGGGTGGCCGTCCAGGGCGGTCAAGAGACGCGGGAAGTCGAGGTCACGCCCGAGCGGCCCGCTCTCGTCGAGGGCCTGCAGATCGCCTTGGAGCGGTACTTTCCCGACTTCGCCCTCGACGAGAAGCAGCAGCCCTTCTCCCGCTCCACCGAGCCCCGGAATCCCGCCGCCCTTCTGCGCGTGGAGCGAGACGGAAAGGCCTGGCGGGTCTTCGTGATCCGGGCGCTTCCCGGGGTGCACCGGATCGAGGCTTTGGACCGCACGTTTTCCCTGACCTCGGTGGAGCCGGAGGTCGCGCTGCGGATGCGCGTCATCCGCGAGCCGGCCGCCCCCCTGGCCGGGGCGGGTGTCCTTCTCATGGTTGGGGGGCTGGCCCTCGGTCGGAGGCGCCCATGAACCTCCTTCCCGCGCTGGCCGCGCTCCTCCTGGGCGGCGCGGCCTTCTCGGGCCAGGGGACGGGCTCCTCCCCGGGGGTGACGCGCGTCCTGGCCGCGCTGGGAGCACTCGCGTTGCTGCCGGGGATCACGGAGCCCGGGTCCTGGCCGGCTGCCGCCCTGGCCGCGGGGGCGGTTGCGGTCGGCACTCCCCTCCCCAGCCTGTTGGCAGCGGGAGGGGCGGCGCTTCTTTACCTGCGCCCGGTGGTCGTGGCCGCACCCTCCGCGGCCCTCACCCTGGCGGGGCTGGCGGCGGCGCTGGCGGCGGGGAGCCTCTCCGCGGAGACGCGGGCGCGGCTCTCGGGCGGGGCCGACGCGGGGGGAGCGGCGGTGGCGGGGGGAGCCGCCCTCTGCCTGTCCCTCGTGACCCTCGATGGCGGGCGCGTCCTGCGCTGGGCCTTCGGCCTTGGTACGGGCCCGGCCCGCCTCGAGCTGCCGGGGGCCGGTCTGCTCCTCGGCCTGACGCTGCTGGCCTCTTGGGCCGGAACCGTGGCTCTCTCCGCGCACCTGCTGGCCCCTTCCGTGGCCGGGGCGCGCACCCTCGGCCGGCGGCTTCTCATACTCGCGGCGGGGCTCGCCTCTCTCGGGATCGGCTTCACCCTGTTCCAGGGCCTGGGTCGGGGATCGGAGGCGCTCGCCGAGGGTGCGACGCGAGTCGTGGGCTGCGCGCTGGCCACGGGCCTGCTCGTCCTCGGCCTGAAGGCTCTGCTGGCTACCCCGGGCAAGGCGGATCCGGCCCCGCGCGAAACGGGGGCCGGGCTCTTAGGACGGCTGGCGGCCCTGCTGGCCCTCGTCGCGGCGGGCGCGGCGGGCGGAGAGGGCTGGCTGCGCCAGGGCACCTACGCGACACCCTTCGTATCCGCGGGGGTGGCGGCTGCGATCCTGGGCCTCACCGCCCTCGAGCCCTCCCGGCTCGTCCTCACGCGGCGGGTGGCCTTCCTGGCCGCCTTGGTGCTCCTGCTCTTGGGAGGGGTGCCCTAGCGCAGCCCCTCGGCCACGTACAGCTCCGACATGCGGTGGTCGTAGGTGTAGATGTAGGCCCGGCCGTCGCTCGAGAGATCGACGGTGGAGATGCCCACGATACCCGTGGGGTCGGCGGGCAGCAGCTCTTTCCAAAGCTCTTGGACGTGGCTGGTGAGGTTGAGGCGAAAGACGCGGGCCGGGACATGCTCTCGGGCGAAGGCGAAGAGGGAACGGCCGTCGCCGCTCCAACGGACGGGCACGCTCCCCGCGTCAAGGCCCCGGACGGGCTGAGGCGTCCCCCCCGCCACGGGGTAGATCAAGATCTTCCCCTCCGCCCCCCGGGCCGCGAAGGAGCGTCCATCCGGGGAGATGGGGTTGCCCGTGAAATCGACGCTGGCCCCCGCGGGGGAGACTGGGCGGGGGTCGCCCGAATCGAGATCCTGGACGTAGCAGCGTCGCGCGAAGCCATTCTCGGTCCCGAGGATGAGGATGCGCTTCCCACCCGGGAAGAACGCGGCCTCCACGTAGCCGGTGATGGCGCCGCTCGGAAGCGTTCGGGGCTCTCCGGGTCCGGTCGGCAGGAGGACCAGGGTTTCCGGGGGGCCACCCTTGGCGATCGCCGCCCACCCCCCGTCGGGGGAGAGAGCGAGGGGCCGACCTTCTCCCAGCTTCACCGCCGGCGAGCCGTCCGCGGCGCGTAGGTAGACGGTGGGGGCGGCCTTGGTACCCTCGCCCCTCTCGCAGAAGAGGACCGTCCGGCCGTCCGGGGAGATGTCCGCCGCCGTCGACCAGTCGAACCAGGAGAGGTCCCGCTCCTCCTTCTGGCCGGGGGGGAGGCCCATGAGCCCGCCCCGGGCGGTCTCGCGGGCCAGGAGCACTCGTCCGTGCTTGGAGACGTCGTGGAGGAGGAGGCGCGCGGGCGCTCTCAGCACCACCCGCGACTCCCCGGAGAGCGTGACCGCGTGAAGGGACTGGGCGCGACCGACCTCGGCTGCGGTGAACCAGATCTCCCGGCCGGAGGGATTCCAGGCCAGGCCCCAGATGCTGCTCCAGCCCGGAGAGATCTTTTGGTACTTGCCCGCCCGGTCCACCACCGCCACCGATCCGCTCTCCTCCGACGGAGAGGGGTGATCGATGAAGGCGATGAGGTCGCCGCGGGGCGAGAAGCGCGGGTGGCTGATCCAGCCCGGCGTGTCGTAGAGGACGTGCCCGAGGGGGAACTCGAGGCGATGCCGGCCCTCGGCGTCCCGCACCACCGCCAGGTCCGCTCCGTCCGGCGTCCACTCCGCCTCGTGGACATCCTGCAGCACTTCCCGAGCGGCGCCGCCGGCGAGGGAGGCCCGGGCCAGGGTTCCCTGGCAGCTGCCCCAGAAGAACTCGCAGCCGAGCGCGATGGCCATCTCTCCGGAAGAGGAGACGGCCAGCACCCCCGCCGAGGAGAGACCGAGCGACCGCGACTCCGGGCTATCCAGGCGCGTGGTCAGGATCTCCACCCGGCTGCCGCCCCAGGCCGCCGAATAGACGATGGTCTGGCCGTCGGGCGCGAACCGCGCGGCGGCGATCGTCCCGCGCCGGAACGTGAGCTGGTGGAAGGTAGGGGGGGCGGTGCGCATCCAATGCGCGCCCGCCCAGAACCCTCCGGCCAGGGCCGCGGCCAGGGCGAGGCCGGCCAGGAGGGGTCGGCGCGGGGGGCTCGGGGTCCTGGCGTCTGCCGCCCGCAGAGCGGCACTGCTCGAGGCTCCGGAGAGGGCCTGGAGCTGGAAGGCCAGGTCCCGTGCCGACTGGAAGCGCTCTTCGCGTCGTTTCTCCAGGCAGTGCCTCACCACCCGCTCCAGAGCGGGGTCGAGAGTGCGGTTGGTTTCCACGAGCTCCGGGGGTTCCTCCTTCAGGATCGCGCTCATCGTCTCGACCGCGGAATCCCCCTTGAACGCGCGACGGCCGGAGAGCATCTCGTAGAGGATGGAGCCAAACGAGAAGAGGTCGGACCGATGGTCCACCTCGTCCGCCCGAACCTGCTCCGGGGACATGTAGCCCACGGTGCCCATGACCGTACCCGGTTGGGTCATGGGGGTGAGGTCCAGGGTGTCGCGCTCGTGGGGGGCTTGGGGCGGAGTGACCTTGGCCAGACCAAAGTCCAGGATCTTGATCCGGCCATCCTTGGTGATGAACACGTTCTCGGGCTTGAGATCCCGATGGACGATTCCCTTGTCGTGGGCGGCCGCGAGTCCGAGGCAGATCTGAAGACCATACTCCACGGCCTTGCGGGGGGGCAGCGGCCCCGCGGCGAGGCGGGCGCGCAGGCTTTCGCCCTCGAGCAGTTCCATGACCACGAACGCCACCCCGTCCTGCTTCCCGAAGTCGAAGATGGCCAGGATGTTGGAATGGGAGAGAGCGGCCACCGCCTTGGCCTCCCGCTCGAAGCGGGTCAAGGATTCCGGATCCCGGCTCAGGTGATCGGGCAGGACCTTGAGGGCCACCACGCGGTCGAGGCGGGTGTCCCGGGCTCGGTACACCTCGCCCATGCCCCCCGCGCCAATCTGGGCCTGTACCTCGTAGCCGCCCAACGTGGTGCCGGAAGGTAGCGGCATGAGCGGGAAAGGGGATCCTACCGTGCGGGCGCCGGCGCCTCGGGGGCCCGGGCGCGCGGGGATGGGACCTTATCGATGGCTTCGCGGGCCGGCCGCCGGGAGTCGACGCCTCCGTCTCCTCGGTCCCGGCGGTTGGGACCGCCCGGCATGAACCGGCGCCACCGCCCTTTCAGAGTGTTCACGGTAGGGACGGATTATAGCGCCGGCCCTGGGGGAGGGCCAGGTCGGCCGGCTTTCGCCCACCGCGCACGAGCCCTATAATCTCCGGAAGAGACGCGAGTTCCGGGCTAGGATGCCTACGGCCCTGGTGGCACGGTGACCTCTGGAAGAGCAGAGTAAAGCGCCGGCCGTCCCCTCCCTGATCGTGACGGGCGGCCCGGCCGATGGGTCGGTCTTCCCCCTCAGCAAGGGCACCGGAATCCTCGTCGGCTCCGGCCGCCTGGCCCAGCTGCGGCTGGACGCGCCCGAGGTCGGCGCCGCCCATGCGCGCGTCGACTGGGACGACAGCGGCATCTCGATCACGGACAACGGGAGCAGCACCGGAACCTTCGTCAACGGCGAACAGGTCGAGACCGCCATGCTCTTGGACGGGGATCGGGTCTCGTTCGTGCCCGCGGACGCCAAGAACCGAGCGCAGGTGCCCCGGCTGTTGGTCCGAATCCCCCCCGGGAGCGTCCTCGTGGCGCCGCCGCCCCCCTCCCCCGTGGCGCCTTCCGCGGCCCCCACCCGCCCCCCCTCCCGCGAGCGGGCCACCGCTCCCCCGTCCTCCTTCGACCCCGTCCACGGTCCAGCGCGCGCGGACGAGGTCCCCGCCCGCGCCGTTCCCCCCCCTGCCCGAGACACCCTCCCGCCCAAGCGCTGGGGGCCCGAGCGGGTCGATCTGACACCGATGCTGGCGCGCCTGAACCTGGCCGGGCTGAGCCTGAACCCGGTCGTCATTGGGGTGGCGGTCGGTGCTCTGGCCGTGGGGCTGGGCCTGGTCCTCCTGGCCTCCCGCCTGCTCTTCGGGGCGCCGGTGCTGTCGGGCACCCAGCCCGGGCTGGTGGAGGCCGGTCAGGCCCTCACCATCTCCGGCAAGCGATTCGATCCCGACCCCTCCCGGGACACGGTCTGGTTCGGCGACCAGACCGCGCCCGCCACCTCGG
The DNA here is from genome assembly GCA_035570235.1 of Vicinamibacteria bacterium. Lineage (NCBI taxonomy): Bacteria > Pseudomonadati > Acidobacteriota > Vicinamibacteria > Vicinamibacteria bacterium. The sequence goes on from DATMML010000007.1 coordinate 20,259, forward strand.
CCACCGACTCCACGGTGACGGTGGTGGTACCCCTCGTGCCCGCGGTGGGTTCGGTACTGATTGCGGTGGAGACCCCGCACGGCCGCTCGGACCCCCTCTCCGTGCGGGTCCGCACGCCGCTGCAGGTGACCTCCTTCGAGCCCGAAGCGGCCCTGCCGGGGGAGGAGGTCACCGCCCGCGGTCAGGGCTTTGCGGAGGGTCCCGCCCTGGTGAACGTCGCGGGCAAGAGCGCCCAGGTGCTGGAGGCGGCTCCAGCCCGGTTGCGCTTCAAGGTGCCGGACATCCCGGTGGAGCCGGGCGTGCCCGCCCCTGTCATCGTCCGCGTCGGTAACGCCACCGCCCGGCCGGTGGACCTCCTCTTGGGCCACCTTCCTTATGTCCTCGAGGTCTCCCCGCTGCGGGGGGGAGTGGGCGACCTCGTGACCCTGAAAGGCCGCGGCTTTGCCCCCGACCCTGCGGCCAACGCCGTGACCATCGGGGGAGTGGCGGCCCTCGTGGTCACGGCCTCGCCGCACGAGCTGCGGGTGGTGGCGCCCGCGGCCGGCGGCTCCCAAGCGCAGGCCGAGGCCCCAGTCGTGGTGGGGATGGGGGGGCGGGTGTCCACCAACCGCGCCGTCTTCACCGTCCAGCGTTCCCCGGGCGCATTCGTCCTCCGCTTCTTCGCGACCGCGGTGGGGGCGGAGGGCGGTCGGGGGCGGGCTTTCGTGGCCACCGAGGTCGGCCCCTTGCTGCTCCTTGCTTCCGCAGACGACGCCCCCTCGGTGCCGGAGCGGGCCCTGCGCGTGTCCGCGGCCCTCACCGAGGTGGCCGATGCGCTCCGGGCGGGCCGGCCGGCCGCCCTGGAGGCGAGGGACCAGCCGGTCCCCGGGGTGGGCGTGGTGGGAGGGCAAGGTTTCCTGGTGAGGGCCACCGCGGAGGACGCGGCCGCCTATTCCGCCCCCCCTGGCCTGGGGACGAAAACCGCAGTCCCCAGCCTCCGGGTTCTGGCGAGCTTCTGGGCCGCCCTCCTCAACGACTACCTCACGCTCTTCGTCCTGAACGAGCGGCCCATGCGCCTCCTGGCGGGGTCGCCCCGCGGCGGCGCGCTCTCCGACTTGGGGGTCGCCCTGGGTTGGCGGCCGGGTGTCAGCGTGCCCAGCGAGCGCGTGCTGACCCTGTCCCCCGACCTGGCCCGTCGCCTCCGCGAGTTGGCCCTCCTCGTTCCCCCGGAGGGACAGACGGTGGAGGCGGCGGCGGTGGAGGGGACCTGGGAGGGGGAGATGACGGAGGAGTCGGGCAGCAAGAGCATCATCGTCCGGTTTCGCCTGGAGGGGTCGCAGGTGATGGGCTCCCTCACCACAAGGACGGGGGGGGTGGCCATGGACGTGCCCCTGAAGGAAATTTCCTTCCAGAAGGGCATGCTGCGCTTCCGGCTGCCCTCGGGGACTTCCCCCCGCACGTTCGTGGGGCGGCTGGAGGGGAGCTCCTTGAGTGGAACCCTGCACGCCTCGGCCACGGGGCCGGCCCTGGGCCGTTTCGTGCTGAAGTACGCGCCCTAGCGCCCGAGGGCCAGGCGGTCCGCGAGCGGGCGAGGGAGCCCCGCCCTCAAGATCCGCTCCTGGGCCTGCTCCACCCGGTAGGGGATGCGGTGGATGGTCACCGCCTGCGAGTCGCTGTCGTACATCGCGAAGGAGGCGAGCGGGTTCCCGTCCCGCGGCTGGCCGATGGAGCCGGGGTTGATGAGGTAGCGGGCGCCCGGCCGCAGCCGGAAACGGAAGGACGGGGCCACGGTCAGGACGGTGGTGATGGCATCGGGGGAGAGGCCGAAGATCACCGGGAAGTGCGAATGGCCGAAGAAGCAGACGGGGAAGTTGGTCTGGCGGAACACGTTCAGGGCCTCGATCTCGCCGAAGATATAGGCATCTTCGTCGATGGGCGTGCCGTGGGAGACGGCAAAGGCTCCGTCCACCACCATCGGCCCCTCGGGTAGGGAGCGGAGCCACTTCAGGTTGGAGGGGGTCAGCTTCCCCCGCGTCCACATCGCGGCCTGGAGGGCCACCCGGTTGAAGAGCTCGCCGTCCTCGATGCCGGAACAGACCTTGTCGTGGTTGCCGCGGATGGCCACCAGCGGCCGGAGGGCCCGCACCATGTCGACGGTCTGGTTGGGGTTGGCCCCGTAGCCCACGAGGTCGCCCAGGAAGACCACCTTGTCCCAGGGCTTGCGACGCACGAAGGCCAGGACCGCAGACAGGGCTTCCCGGTTGGCGTGGATGTCGGAGAGGATCAGATACCTCATCGATCCGTCGTCCTCTGGCTTCCCGGCTTCCCCTCCCGAAAGACGGCTTGCCGAATCCGGTCCGCCACTTCGTCGGGAGTCCCCCCGTCGGCCGCCACTGTGACGTTGGCCAGTTGGTAGGAGGGTTCCCGCTGGGCCAGCAAGGCCTGCATTATGGCACGATTTCCCGCCCGGGGACGGCCGGGGTCCCCCTGGACCCGGGCCAGGATCGTCTCCAGGTCGCAGCGCAGCCAGACCGTGACCGCTCCCGCCCGCAGCAGGGCCCGCGTCTCCGGCTCCGCGAAGGCCCCCCCTCCGGCCGCGATCACGTGCCGTCGCAGGGCCGCCCCCTCCCGGGCCACCCGGCGTTCCTGGTCCCGGAACCAGGCCTCCCCCCTCTCGCGAAAGATCTCCGCCACCTTGAGGCCGGTGTCGCCTTCTATCCGCTGGTCGGTGTCGAGGAACCCCCAGCCCAGGATCCGGGCCAGGCGCTCGCCCACCGTGGTCTTGCCCGCCCCCATGAAGCCCACGAGCACGATCCGGGCAGGCTCGTCAACCACGACGGCCCTCCTCCAGGAGATCGAAGAAGTCGGGGAAGGACACCGACGCGCACTCCGCGTTCTCGATCTCGGTCTCGCCCTCTGCGGCAAGGGCGGCCACGGAGAGGGCCATGGCGATCCGGTGGTCGTCGTGGGCGCTGACCGTGGACCCCCGCAGCGGGCCCCCCCCCTGGATGACGAGGCCGTCCGGGCGCTCCTCCACCCGGGCCCCCATCCGGGCGAGCCCCTCCGCCAGGGCCGCGATCCGGTCGCTCTCCTTCACCCGCAGCTCGGCCGCGCCGGATACGGCGAAGGTGCCCTCCGCATGCGCCGCCGCCACGGCCAGGGCCGGCACCTCGTCGATCAGCCCGGGCACGGCCTCGGGGGGGACCACGGTTCCGTGGAGTCGGGAAGACGCGGCCACGATCCAGCCCACGGGCTCTGGCTCCGCCTCGGTGAGGCCGGTATCGATGCGGGCCCCCATGGCCTTGAGCACGTCGAGGAACCCGGTGCGGCCGGGATTCAGGGAGATGCCCTCAATCCGCACCTCCGAGCGGGGCCGGATCAGCGCGGCCACGATCAGGAAGGCCGCGCTCGACACGTCCCCGGGGACGGTCAGGGTGGCTGCTCGCAAGCGCGTTCCGCCTACGACCGAGACGGCCAGCCCCGAGCGTTCGACCCCCGCCCCGAAGGCAGGAAGCAGCCGCTCGGTGTGGTCGCGGGAGGGCATGGGCTCGATCACGGTCGTGGTCCCGTGGGCCTGGAGGCCCGCCAGCAGGACCGCGGTCTTGACTTGGGCGCTCGGCACGGGCAGCTCCCACCGGATCCCCGTGAGGGGCCCGCCCTCGATGGTAAGGGGGGGCCGGCCATCGGTGCTGGCCGCGCCCGCCCCCATGGCCCGGAGGGGAGCGGCTACCCGCTCCACGGGCCGCCGCCGCAGGGAGGCGTCGCCCGTGAGGACGGAGCGGAAGGGTCGCCCGGCCAGGGCTCCCGCGAGCATGCGCAGGGTGGAGCCGGAGTTGCCGGCGTCGAGCGGAGCGGCGGGGGAGCGCCAGGCCTCGGGGCCGCGGCCGCGGAGAGTGACCGCGTCGCCTTGCTGAGAGACCTCCAGGCCCAGCTCGGCCAGGCAGCTTAGCGTCGCCGCACAGTCGGCCGCGCTCGAGAAGTTCTCGATGCGGGTCTCTCCCTCGGCCAGGGCTCCGAGGATGGCGGCGCGGTGCGAGATGGACTTATCGCCTCGGAGGCGGAAGTGGCCGCGGAAAGTAGGGGTGGTGGTGATGCGCACGCCCGGAGGGCGCATCGTAGCACGGAAGCCGGGGGACGCTTTCCGCAAGTATCGGCAGGGCCGCATCTTGACCGGTCCGCCCGCGCATGCTAGCTTGACGCAAACTCGCCGTCCGCCGGTAACTTTGGAATCAAGAGAGCGGGCCGCCCTCTAGATGATGAAGACGCCCGACGCCCGGACGGTCAAGCTCGACATCGCCAGCCGTTTCGAGATGTTGGATGTGGTCCAGACGGTCCTCTCCCACCTCGCGGGCCTCCTCGGCTTCGGCGAGGAGGCGTCGCATTACATGAGCGTGGCCGTTCGCGAGTCGGTGGTGAACGCGATCAAGCACGGCAACGGGCAGGACGCGTCGAAGCGGGTCGAGGTGGAGTTCGTGCTGCACCCCCGGGCCCTGGAGGTCCAGATCCACGACTTCGGGAAAGGCTTCGATCCCAGCGCCGTTCCCGACCCCCTGGCCGAGGAGAACTTGCTCAAGGCCGGGGGCCGTGGCATTTTCTTTATGCGGTCCTTTATGGACGAGGTGTCCTACTCCTTCCCCTCCAAGGGCGGGACCATGGTCAAGATGGTCAAGCGGCTCTGAGTCCATGCAGCCCCCGCCCCGCCTGCCCCCCATCCTCCGCAGCAAGTTCATCGCCGGACTCGTCATCCTGATCCCGATCATCATCACCGGCAAGGCTCTGTGGTGGCTCTTTTCCTACCTGGACGACCTGGCCCAGCCCCTTGCCGTGGCCCTCCTCGGGCGCCCGAACCCCGGAGTCGGCTTTGTCATCACCGTGGCCGTGGTCTTCCTGACCGGCTTCCTCTTCTCCTCCGGTCCCCTGCGCCGCCTTCTGGACGGTATCGATGAGCTGCTGGACATCGTGCCCGTGGTGGGAGCGGTTTACGGCACCACCAAGAAGGTCCTGACCGGCTTCGGGGGCCCCCAGCCAATGGCGGGCTTCCGGCGCTTTGTGCTTGCGCGCCTGCCCGGCCGAACCGCCCCCGGCTTCCTGACCGGCAGCTTCACCCTGAAGCGGACGGACGGCTCCCTCCAGTCCCTGTGCACCGTCTACCTCCCCACCAACCACCTGTATGTGGGGGACGTGGTGGTGGTGCCGGCTCAAGACGTCATCGAGACCGACCTGTCCCTGGAGGACGGCGTGAGCCTGATCCTCTCCGTGGGGGCCTCGGTGCCCGCCATAGTGGGGCAGCGATGAGGCCCGGGCACCCGGGCCTGGATCAGGGTTTCAGGACTTCCTCGAAGTAGGCCAGGGCCCGCGGGTCGTTGGACTGGCCCAGCCAGAACATCGCCTGTCGGCGTACGGCGGGGTTGCGATTCGAGCGGGCGGTCTCGATGAGGAGCGGAACCCCCCGGTCCCGCGGGAGCCGGCTCAAGGCGAAAACCGCCTTCTTCTTCACGTCCGTCTCCGGATCCTCCGCGAGCGCCCGCGTGATCCCGGCCACCGCCCGCTCCCCGGCCCGGTGGGCCAGCCAGAAGAGAGCCTGGCCGCGGACGCTCGTGCTCGGGGCGCTCCGGGCCAGGTTCAGGAGGACGTCCACTGCCTGGGCGTCGGCGTGGAAGGCGATGGCGGCGAGTGCCGGCCCGGCCAGGTGGGCGTCTTCTCCCGGAAGCGACGCGAGGAGCCCGACGCTCTCGACGGGCTTCACATCGGTCAGCCAGACGAGGGGCTGCCCGCACAGGTCGAGGCCGCAGTCTTCGTCGGACATGCGGAGGCGGTGGATCCGGCCCCCGTCGATCCAGAAGAAAACGCGAAGCCGAGCCGGCGCTTCCCGGATCTCGGGCGCCGGGCTCTCCCCCTGACAGGGGGAGGCGTCCGGGCCTCCCTCGCGGGGGCAGCCCATCCTCTCGTCCTCCCCGTCCTCCCGGAAGCCGCAGCAGCATCGGCGCTGCCGGCCGGTGGCCGGGAACGCGTAGCCGATCCAGGCCGTTGGGAGCGGGCCCGAGAGCAGGCCTCGAAAAACGCCTTCCAGCCCGGCCGCCGCCGATCGCGTCTCGAGGCGGGCGTTCCGGATCCCCGGGGGCAGGTTCGCCTGGGGAGCGTTGGGGACACCCAGTGTCTCCAGGGCGACGAGCAGGGTGAAGCCGAGTCGCATGCTCAGGCTCCCCTATTTATTGAGGATCTCGAGGAGGTAGTTCGTCGCCTCCGGGGAGTCCATGTGAGAAAGGAGCGAGACGACTTCCTTTTTCATCGCGGAGTCTGTTTCGGCCTTGGCGATCTCGACCAGGCTCTTGGCGTTGCCCTGGACGAACAGTGATCGCAGGACGTGCCGGCGCACCTCCGGGTCCTTGTCGCTGGCGTAGAGCGAGGCGAGGAACTCGCCGGTCTTCTCCCCCCCCATGATGCCCAGGCCCCGGATGGCCTCCCGCCGCAGCCCCGGGTCCTTTTCCGAGCGGGCGACCTCCATCAGTCTGTCGCGGCCGCCCCCCACCGAGAAGGCGTGCAGGATTTCCTTCTTCACCTCCGGCGCTCCGTCTGTGCGGTACATCTCCCAGAGCTCGGCTTGAGCTCCCATGACCCCCAGCTGGCGGATGGCTTCCCGGCGCAGCTCCGGGCTGGCCTCCGACCGGGCCGCGGAGAGAAGCCGTCCCTTCTCCCCCGCCACCATGAAGCCGCGGAGGATGGTCCTCTTTATGTGGGTGTCGGGGGTGGAGGCGTAGATCTCCGACAGCACCTGGCGGCTCTCCGCGCCTCCGAAGAGGCCGAGGAACTGGATCGCCTTGCGCTGCAGCTCGAGGTTCGACTGGCCGCGGGCGATGCGAACGACGACCTCCCGGGCCTTGGGAGAACCGGTCTGGCAGAGGACGAAGAGAGCCCGCTCGCGGAGCCGGGGGGAGGGGTTGCCGGCCAGGAGCTTCTCCAGCATGGGCACCGCGCGCTCGGCGTCGGTGGCGAGGAGAGAGTTCAGGGCCATGAGCTTCAGGTCCTCGTCCGGCTGGCTTTCGGGCCGGGGAGCCTGGCCGGCCCCCTGCTGCACCTCCAACTCCAGAGCCTGGGCCTCCTTTAGCCAGCGGCTCTGCGGGTAGGCCTTCCGGAGGGCCTCCAGGGCGGCGAGGGCGGGGGGCCTCTGGCCGCTCTTGTTGAGGGCGTAGGCCTTCCAGTAGAGGGCGGCGTCGGCCCGCCGGCCCCCGGCGCTCGCCACTCGGTCGAAGGACTCGACGGCCCGGTCCCACTGGCCCTCGTCCAGGGCCCCCGTGCCCTGCTCGTACAGCTGCTCCTCGCGGTCGAGCTTCTCCTGCTCCCGATCCGCTTTTTCCGCCCGGGAGGTCTCATCCGCGGGGCCGGCGGCCACGGCGGGCGCGGCCAGGATGGCGCTTGTGGAGGCGGGCGTGTGGGGGAGCGCCGCCGCAGGCCCTCCCGCAGCCAGGAGCAGCGCCAGGAGCAGCATCGGCCAGATCCAATTCTCTATCGAACCCATCTCACACCTCATCCCTACGAGTCGACATCCAAGCCGGGGGGGCGATGCTCCGGTGCCCGGTTCTCACCCCCCACGCGCGCGCCGATCACCTGCATCTTGAACAGCGTCCCCTGGCGCTCGAGCCGCTGCCGGAAGGCCTCGGCTTCGGAGGGGGAGAGCGTGGCCGGACCATCGGCGACCTCGATCAGAATCCGCTCCAAGTCGTCGAGGACGCTGGCCATGCCCACATCGCCCGCGCGACGGGCGCTCTGGCGGTAGAGACGGCTGGCGGCGACGAGCTCCCCGACCGAGCGCTGCTCGCCGGAGACGTCCACCGGCGCCTTGGGGTCGGCATTGACCAGCTCCAGCAGGACCATTCGCGACCGCTCCAGGTGGTCGCCCACCGCGAGGAGGAGGATCCGCTCGCGCGCCGGCCCCGGAAGGGGGAGCGTGGGCCCTCCGCGCGGGGTCAGGCTCCGCCCAAGGAGGAAGGCGGCCACCAGGGAAGCGGCCATGGCGAGGGGGACAGCGTACCGACGGAAGAGCGGGGCCCGCGGGGAGGGCTTCTTGGCCAGCAGCGGCCGCAGCCGCTCCCAGACCCGGGCTCCGTAATCGGCCCCCACGTCCGGAACGGGCTCACCCACGACGGTCCGCAGCGTCGCTCCCCAGGCGGCGAAGCGGCGGCCACAGTCTGCGCAGGAGGCCAAGTGGGCCTCGATCGCCGACTGATCCGCGCCTTCACCGTAAGAATGGAGGATCAGGTCCTCCTCGGTCGGATGGATGCCGCTCATGGCGCCGCTCCCGCGGCAGGGGCGAGGACGACACGGAGCTTTCGCACCGCCCGAAGAATGCTTTGTTTGGTGGCGCTCTCCTCGAGGTCCAGGGTGCGGCCGATCTCCAGGATCGACATGCCCTCGAAGTGTCGCAGGACGAAGGCCGCACGCTCGCGGGTGCTCATTCGGCTCATGGCCGCGTTCACCCGGCGCCGCACCTCCGCGCTCATGGCCAGGCGGTCGGGCGAGGGATCGGGGGCGGGCACTGGGAGATCGATCCCCTCCCCGTCAGGGCCCGAGGGTACCGGCTCTTCTTCTCGCTCGCGACGGCGGCGGGCGCGCAGCACGTCGTAGGCGCAGTTGGCGGCGATGCGGTAGAGCCAGCTCCCGAAGTTTGCCCGTGCCTCGAACTGGTGGAGGCGCTGGTAGGCCCGCAGGAAGCTCTCCTGAACCACGTCCTCGGCATCGGGCTCGTTCCCCGTCATTCGATAAGCCAGGCGATAGAGCGTTCGGCTGTGGCGCTCCACGAGGGTGCGGAAGCCCTCTTGATCGCCGGCTCGCACCCGGGCCACCGCCTCGTCGTCTTCGCCCATCCGTTACGTTAGACGCTGGGGATTTTGACCGGTTAGGGAGGAGACGGGACAACGCCCAACCGCCGAAGTCCCGCTCGGCCAAGGGGTTGCCGCCACTATCGGAGTTCGACGCGCAGGAGCACGTTGCCCCGCACGCCCTCGGCCAAGAGATGGGTGGCCAGGGAGGGGATCCCCTCGAGTTGCCGCCGCTCGGCCGGTCCCGCCAGCACCAGGACCGGCCCCCCGGCGGCGGCCTCCATCACCTCCTTAAGCCCGCCCACTTCCCGTACCTTGCCGTCGTTATAGAAGTACCCCGCCATCCAGGCCGTGCGCCAGGCGCCCCAGGCCAGAACCTCCCGGCCCATCGCGGGGAGGAGGAGTTTGCGACCGGACTCCTGCCGCGCAAGAACGGGCGGGGCGGCCAGGGCCAAGAGCAGGAGCAGGCCCGCGCCCCCCACCCGCAGGAGGCGAAGGGCCCCGACCGGGTCACGGCCAAGGCGACGCGCGGCGCCGAAGGAGACGATCAGGGCCCACAGTCCGCAAGGGAGGGCCAGCGCCCAGTCGGGGTCCCGGATCCTCAAAAGCCACGCGGGCGTGGCCGCGAAGAGGGCGCCGAGAAGGACCCCCAGCATGCCTGCCGCCCGCGGCGTCCCCCAGGAGCGGTCGGCGGCTGTACTGCCCTCCAGCCACTGGGCCGCTGCCCGGCCCATGAGCAGGGCCAGCGGGCAAAGGCAGGGCAGGATGTAACCGGGGAGCTTGGCGCCCGCGAGGGAGAAGAAGACCAAGGGCAACAGGAGCCAAAGGAGGAGAAAGAGGTCGGCCTTCGATCGCCGGGGGTGCAGGCCCGCGAGGCCGGGGAGGACAAGGCCTGACCAGGGGAAAAGACCCGCCACAACCACCGGGATGTAGTAGAGGAGGGGCCCGGGGTGATGGTGAACCGTGGAGGTGAACCGCTCGAGGTTCTGGTTCAGTAGGAACACCTCGAGGAAGCTCCGACCCTGGGCGAGTGTTACGAGCACGTACCAAGGCGCGGCTACGAGAAGGAAGATCGCGACCGCCACGGGCGAGAGCACCTCTCGCCAGAGGCTCCGATCGCGCGCGGCCAGGAGATAGCCGGCGACGACAAGTCCGGGTAGGAGCACTCCGAGCGGACCCTTAGCCAGAGTGGCCAAGCCCATGAACGCGAAGGCGGTGGGGATGGCAAGCCTTCCCGCGATCCCGAGCACGCGCAGGCCAGCAAGCCCGGTGGCCACCGTCACCGTAGCCGCGAGCAGCATGTCCATGGCCGCGGCCCGCGAGTATGCGAAGGGCAGGAGAGAAGTAGCGAGGACGAAGCCCGCGCAGAGACCGGCCCTGCTTCCGTAGAGCCGCGCGCCAAAGAGCGCGGTCGCGCACGTGAAGAGGAGGCCGCTCGCCACCGAGGGCAGCCGGGCCGCCGTCTCCGTCTCGCCAAAGAGCGAGAAGGCCGCTCCCGCCAACCAATAGTAGAGGGCTGGCTTCTCGAGCCAGGGTCGGCCCTGGAGCGTCGGCGTGACGTGGTCTCCCGAGCGGTGCATCTCGACGGCCACACGCGCGTAGCGGGGCTCATCCGGGCCCAGGAGGGGCACCGCGCCCAGACGGAAGAGGAGGAGGGCCGCGCTCAAGGCCAAGAGCACCGCCATCGCACGGGGCGACAGGGCGCCCACGGCGGGCTGCAGAGGGTTTGGAGGCATGCCCGCGCCATCCTACAATCGGCTCTCCAGGGGGAGCAAACGTGAGCTGGCAGTATCTGGCGGTGGCGACGGAAGCGGTCTTGCGGGCAGGCGCGATCCAGAAGGAGAGCTACGGCCGGGATATCCGCATCGACTACAAGGGCGAGATCGATCTCGTGACGGAGGTGGACCGGGCGTGCGAAACGGCGATCCTCGACACCTTGCGGTCGCGCTTCCCCGACCATGACTTCGTGACCGAGGAGACCCTCCTCGCCCGCAGCGGTTCCCGCTACCTCTGGTTCACCGACCCCCTCGACGGCACCACCAACTTCGCCCACGGCTATCCCTTCTTCTGCTCCTCGGTGGCCCTGACCGTAGACGGGCGGGTGGTCGCGGGTGCGGTCTACGACCCGCTGAGGGAAGAGCTGTTTACGGCGGAACGCGGCGCCGGTGCCCACCTGAACGGGCGGCGCCTGCGCGTCTCCCACTCCTCGGACCTGCTGCGCAGCCTGCTCATAACCGGGTTCCCCTACGACCTACGCGAGGACCTCACGGGCAAGCTGCGGCTCTTCAATCGCTTCATGGGCGAGGCCCGCGCCATCCGCCGCGATGGCGCAGCTGCCCTTGATCTCTCCTACGTGGCCGCGGGCCGCGCGGACGGCTTCTGGGAGGAGCGCCTGCAGCCCTGGGACATGATGGCGGGGGTGGTCTTGATCGAGGAGGCGGGAGGACGCGTCTCGCGCTTCGATGGATCGCCCCTGGGGCTCGGGCCCGACGAGGTCCTGGCCACCAACGGCGCCCTCCACCAAGTCATGCTCGACGTACTCCGCGAGGAGAGTACGGAGAGGGCTTCGCTGGTGTAGCCCAATTGGCAGAGGCAGCCGACTTAAAATCGGCACAGTCTGGGTTCGAATCCCAGCACCAGCACCAACTTCAATTGGTTACAGCTAGCCCCGAGAGCCTCTAAAGAGGCCCTCAGACGTCTCGGGATCGCACCGGGATAGCAAGCACCCGCTTGTGACTGGATGTTCTGTTCCAGGATGTTTTGCGACGTGCCAGGGTGTTCCAGATCGCTGAGCCCGGACTCTCTGCCTTCGCTTGGTCCGAGGAGGATGTGCACTCCAAGCGGCGGCGCACCGCCTTGATCATTCGCAGCTCCTCTCCACAAGGAGAGAGTTGACACGTCTCCCACTCTGGGCACTATCGCCGGTCCAAGTGACTAGGATGTTGGTGCAGCGCAACTCTGAAGCCAATTGGGTCCTGGGCGCAAACGCCGAGAGTTGGACCCAGCGGGCAACTCTGGAGCCGAAGGTCATAGGTCCAAGCCCTATCGGGCGTACCAAATCTCACAACACCTTACAAAGGTACCCCTATGGAAAGGGCGTGCGTGGTACCGTTGTGGTACCAGTCGTGCAAGCTCTGCCCTAGATCTCACGACCAGCAACGCCAGCCCGCTTGAGCTTGATTACGTGCCGCAACGGGGACTCACCGAACATGCGCAAGTATTCTCGGCTGAACTGTGAGGCGCTAGTGTACCCGACCCGGAAAGACGATTGCTCGGCAGTCTCGCCATGATCGACCATCAGACGTTGTGCTTCCAGCAGGCGAAGTCGTTTCTGATATTGGATCGGGCTTAGGGAGGTCACGGCCTTGAAGTGTTTGAAGAATGCAGAGCGACTCATGCGGGCCGCCTTCGCCAACGCCGCAACATCCACATCATCGCCAAGGTCGGATCTGATCTCAAAGACGGCTCGAGAGATCCTGTGCGTTACGGTCCCTGAACGAGCGAACTGTCGGATGGCGGGGCCTTCGGGCCCCTTCAACAGGTGGTAGAGGAGTTCCTTCACCACTAGCGGCCCCAGTGCTTGCGCATCCTCGCTCTGTAAGAGCGTCGCCAAGCGGACGGCCGCGTCCAGCATCTCCGCGCTCGCGGTTCCGCGAAAGAACCCTCGTGCTGGTGTGGCGAAGTCTTGCCGTGCGACAGCCTCGAAGAGAGCCGCCGCTTCGTTCAGGAGGCGCGGTTCAAGATCGATCAGGATCGCGAGAAAAGGACTGTCGGGGGCAGCAGCCGCGATTCTGCTGATCACGGGCAAATGGATCGGGGCGGCCGTGAACTGGCCAGCATCGGCAACAAACGTATCAGAGCCCACCACGACTTCTTTGCATCCCTGGGCGACGATCGCCAAGCACGCTCGCCACTGCCTCTTGGTCGGCCGGTCTCTCTTGGAATACCGGATACAATGGACGCCCGGACTCGGAGCGTGGTGGAGCCCATCAACGGCCGCGAAGCGATGAAGCAGCCGCGCGAGGTCGGAGCAGCGCTGCCTGTTCTCCTGATCCATGTCTCTTGGCCATCTCGAGACGAGGGAATTTCGGCGTAGCGGCGGGCCGTCGGGAGACCGCTCAGGTCATGGCCGAGACGCAGCGAGGCGATCCGCCGCCGCAGCATTGTATTGCTGAAAGAACGCCTCGTATGCAGCCTGCCCGCGCTCGGCCGCGAAACGATGGGGGTGCACCCTCTTGACCAGCACCTCGGCGACGGAAGGAGCGCCCTTCAGGATCGCCAGCGCTTCGTCGACGAACTCCTGCAGCGGCATAGCATTAGGGTCGGTCGCTTGAGCGGGGCCGCCGAGTTCCGTTTGAACGTACGGGGGCACGATCTCGATCACCCGCACGGAAGTGTCCCTGACTTGAAAGCGCAGGCTCTGCGAATAGGAGTGCAGGGCGGCCTTCGTAGCGCTATAGGTGGGATAGAGGGCTGCAGGCACGAACGCGAGTCCCGACGTGATGATGAGGACGGCGGCCGTGGGCTGCTTCAGAAGGTGCGGCAGAAGCGCCTCTGTCAACCGCATCGGGCCTAGTAGGTTCGTTGCCACAGTTTCGTCTCGGACCTGGGCGTTACCGCCCCCCACCAAGTCCTCGCGCTGGCAGAAGGCGGCATTGTGGACGACCACATTGGTGCTCGGGTACTGTTCGCCGACGGCGCTTGCGAGCGACCGGATGCTCTCGGCATCGGATACATCAGCCTTGATGATCTGAAGTCCCCTGTCCTGGGCCGCCTGAAGCTTGTCGAGCGAGCGCGCGGCGATGATCACTTCGTTATCGCGCTCGACCAAAGCTTCTGCGAGCGTCAGCCCGATGCCGGAGCCGCCGCCGGTGATGAGAAACGTGTTCCGCGTCAGCTTCATACTCGTCTCCTTTCAGTGTCACACCGTGAAGTACGTGGCGCGGTCGATGTCGGCAATCAGTCCCGGCTGATGCGTGCGCCATCCCAAGAGCTCTTGCGTCATGGTGCTGGAGGCGGGAACGTCCATGGCGGCAAAGTGAGCGAACCAGCCAAAGTGGGCTGCAGCCTCATCAGGGCGCGTGCTCACGACTGGTACCTCCAGGCGCCGCCCGATGACTTCGGCGATTCGCCGGAACGGCACACCCTCCTCGGCGACGCCGTGGTAGTAGGTGCGGGGGGCGCCCTTTTCCAATACAAGGCGGAACAGGTGGGCCGCATCCAACCGATGCACCGCCGGCCAGCGGTTGCTCCCTTCGCCGATGTACGCGGAAGCGCCCTTTTCGCGCGCCGTCTTGCTCAAGATGGGGACGAAGCCGTGGTCGCCATCGCCGTGGACCGACGGCGGCAGGCGAACGACGGACACGCGAACCCCGCGATCCGCAACGGAACGCGCTGCTTCTTCAGAAGCGACGCGCGGCATGTTGTTCGACGCCGAGGGCGTGCTCTCTTCTGTGGCGAGCCGCCCCTGCGGGAGTAGGCCGACGCCGGACGTGATGACGAGCGGTCTCTGCGAGCCAACCAGGGCCGCGCCCAACGCTTCGATGGCATGGCGATCGATCTCGCAGCTCGCCGCGAACCGTGAGAAGTCATGGACGAACCCGAGGTGGATGACACCGTCGGCCGCAGC
>DATMML010000008.1 GCA_035570235.1 Vicinamibacteria bacterium
CAGTAGATGGTCTTGCTTGCGTAGGAGACGGGTACGGAGCGGTAGTCGGCGGTGAAGAGGAGGAGGGCGAGGTTGGCGAGGACGAGACCGAGGCCCACGGTCAGGAGGACCTGGTTTTCGGGCAGGACGGTATCCGCCTCCATGACGGGCTCGAGAAGGAACTTTTGGACCGCCACCCCGAGAAGGAACATCAGGGGGAAGACGGCGAGCAGGGATAAATAGGGGTCGATTCCGAGAAGCGTGAAGCCCCAGAAGGTGATGTACATGGCGACCATCATCAGCTCGCCGTGGGCCAAGTTGATGATGCGCATCACCCCCATGATGAGCGACATCCCCAGCCCGATGAGGCTGTAGAGCCCCCCCAGGAGGACGCCAGAGATCAACACCTGGGCGAGCAGCTCGATCTGACCGGCGGCTTGCGGCGTCATGGTCCTGCCCGACCTCAGGGTTACTTGCGGTCGCGCCAGCGGGGAACGGGGAAGACGAAGGCGGCGGAGGCGGCCTCCCGGGGCCAGACGGTCTCGAACTTCCTCTTGATGACCTGGAGGAGGAGGGTGTCCAGCTTGTTCTGGTTGGTGAACTGGCCCCAGGAGATGAACTTCACGGGCCCGAAGGGGGTCATCAAGTCGGTGTCGGCAAGCGCGGTCCGGAGGTCCTCGGGCGTCCAGGCCTTGGCCCGCTTGAGGGTGTCGGCGAGGACCTGGACGGCGGCGTAGGCTTCGGCCCCGTGGTAGTCCGGCTCTTTCCCGAACCGGGCCTTGAACTTCTCGTAGAACTCCTTGGCCCCCGGGTATTTCACCTGCGGGGTCCAGAGCGTTCCCGACATCACGTACTCGGATGCCTCGCCGGCGTTCTGGAGGAATTCGGGAAGGGTGAAGCCCGCGGCCCCCCCCACGAACGCTTGGGGATTGATGTCCAGCTCCTTCGACTGCCGCATGAGCAGGGAGGCGTCCATCAGGTACGAGACCATATAGAGGATTTCCGGCCGTAGAGACTTGACCTTCTGGAGGATGGGCTTGAAATCGATCGCGCCTGCCTGGTAGCCCTCGGCGAGCACCACCGGGATGCCTTTGGCCTCGCAGTAGTCCTTCATGGCTTTCGAGGTGCTGGTGCCGAAGTCCGTGTTCTCGTAGAGGAGGGCGATCGACTTTGGTTTCGCGGCGGCCTCGAAGAAGCCGAAGATGCCGGTGTTGTAGAGGCTCGAGGGGGGGTTCAGACGATAAACGTATCTCCAGCCCTGCTGGGTAATCTTATCTGCGGCGCCTGTCACCACCAGGTAGGGCGTCTTGTACTTCTCCGCCACCCCCGCCACCGCGTAGCTGCATTGGCTCGTATACTCCCCGAGGACGATCGGGTACTTACTCACGGTGATGAACTTCTCCACGATGGCGGTGGAGGTCTCCGGCTTGCCCCCGCTATCCTGAATGTCTAAGGCGAGCTTGTGGCCTCTGACCCCCCCCTTGGCGTTCACCTCCTCCACCGCCATCTCGTAGGCCAGCTTCTCCATCTCCCCGAACTTGGCCTCCGCCCCCGTGAGGGGCAAGGGGATCCCGACCATGAAGGCCTTGTCCTGCGCGGTAGCGGGGAGGGCGAGCACGGCCGCGAACAGGGCGGCGAGGACGACCGGGTGCTTCGTCATCGTCTTCTATCTCCTCGGTAGCATGAGGACGGCGGCACCGTGAGCCGGGTCCCTTGTCCGCTCTTGGGGCCGGCTCGCCGCCGGCCGCTTGGTCTTTGAGTTGCGGCTGGTGACATGATAGTCGAAGCCGATTCGGGATAGGCTCTCCCCGGGATCGGGCCCGCTCGCGGCTCGCGAGCGAGAAAGGCAGGACGCTCATGTCTTCGCGGGTCGGTCTCCTCCTCGTCTCCCTCGCGCTCTCCGTAAACGCACAGGCGAGGCCGGGGGCGGGGCGGGAGCCGTCGGAGCTATCACGCTTCAGCCAGAGCCTGGAGGCCCTCAGCGAGCGCGTGCGGCCGGCCGTGGTCCAGATTCTCACCACCGGCTACGCGGAGACGGGGGGGCTCCTCTCCCGGCAGCGGGCCAGCGGGTCGGGGGTGATTCTCGACCCCGATGGCTACGTGGTCACGAACGCCCACGTGGTCCAGGGAGCCCGACGAATCCAGGTGGTGCTCGCGGGTCTGGCTAGCGGTCCCCCCAACGCGCAATCCATCCTCAAGGCCCCGGGGCGCGTCGTGGGCGCTGTGCTCGTCGGTATCGACCGCGAGACCGACGTTGCCGTCCTCAAGATCGCGGAGAAGAACCTCCCCTTCCTGTCCCTGGGTGACTCGAAGGATCTGCGGCCCGGAGAGCTGGTCCTCGCTTTCGGGAGCCCGCTCGGGCTCGAGAACTCGGTGACGCTGGGGGTCGTGAGCGCGGTGGCGCGGCAGATCCACCCCGAGGACCGGATGATCTACATCCAGACCGATGCTTCCATCAACCCCGGCAGCAGCGGCGGCCCCCTGGTGGACGGCGAGGGGCGCGTGATCGGGATCAACACCTTGATCCTCAGCCAGTCCGGGGGCAACGAGGGGATCGGCTTCGCCGCTCCCAGCAACATCGTGGGGAACGTCTTCGAGCAGGTACGCAAGACGGGCCGCGTCCGCCGGGGTGAGATCGGAATCTACGCCCAGACGGTCACCCCCGCCCTGGCCGCCGGACTGGACCTGCCCCAGGAGTGGGGCGTCGTCCTTTCTGACGTTCTCCCTGGTGGCCCCGGGGCGCGGGCGGGGCTTCGCATCGCGGATGTGGTCCTGAAGCTGGACGGGAAAGTCATGGAGAATGCCCGTCAGCTGGAGGTCAACCTCTATCACCGAAGCGTGGGGGCGGTCGTCAGCCTGGAGGTCCGGCGGGGAGCCCAGACCCTGACCATCCTGCCCACGGTCACGGAGCGGGACCGCGACCCCGACCGGCTGGTCGACACCGTGAGCCCGGAGCGGAATGCCGTGCCCAGGCTGGGCCTCCTCGCCCTCGACCTGGAGGAGGTGCAGGCGCAGCTGCCGGGACCCCTGCGCGCGAAAGCGGGCGTGGTGGTGGCGGCAGCGGCCCCGGACGGCTCCTCGGGGGCGGATGCCCTGCTGCCCGGAGACGTGATCTATTCCGTGAACCAGGAACCGGTGCCTAGCGTCCAGAAGCTGCGGCAGGTTCTGGCGCAGATCAAGCCCAGCGTCCCCGTCGTGGTTCAGCTCGAGCGCAACGGCGGGCTGAGGTTCGTTACCTTCGAGGCGGAGTAGCCTCTCCGCCGGACGCGGCCAGGACGCGCTCCCCGTCCTCGCGGGACTGGCTCAGAAGCCGTTGTTCGCGGCCACGTCCCGGAACCAGAGCGCGCTTCTCTTCGGGTAGCGGGCCAGGGTGGACCGGTCCACGTAGAGGAAGCCGTAGCGCTTCTTGTAGCCGTTGATCCAGGAGAAGTTGTCCATCAGGGACCACATGTAGTAGCCCCTCACTTGGATCCCGGCCGCGATCGCGCGGTGCACGGCCTCGAGGTGCTCGCGCACGAACTCGGTCCGCGCCGGGTCGTCCACCACCCCGTCCCGGAGCCGGTCATCAAGACCGATGCCGTTTTCGGTGACGTATACGGGGATGCCGGGTCGGCGGGCATGAACCCGTTGCAGCAGGTCGTAGAGCCCCTCCGGGAAGATCTCCCAGTCCCAGTCGGTGTAGCGCCCGCGGGGGTTACGGACGAGCGCGAACAGCCCGCCCAAGGAGAACTGGGTCCGGTCCTCTTTCCGTCCCGAAGTGTTGAGGGCGAAGTGAGTGTCGCGGGCGGAGGCGCTGCCGTGGTGGGGATAGTAGTAGTTGACGCCCAGGAAGTCCACGGTGTCCTGGGCGAGCCGCCGCTCGTCCTCCGGCTGGCGCACCGGGAGCAGCCCGTGCCCGCGGCCGAGCTCGAGCACGTCTTCGGGCACTGTCCCCCCCAGCACGGGGTCGAGGAAGAGGCGGTTGAGGATGCCGTCCGCCACCCCCGCGGCGGCGATGTCTTCCGGGGCTTTGGTGGCGGGATAAACGGGCGAGAGGTTGAGGGCGATGCCGATCCGGGCGTCCGGCCGGATCTGGTGCCCGATGGAGAGGGCGCGCCCGTGCGCGGCCAGCAGGTTCCAGGCCACTTGGGCGGCTGCCCGGCCGTCCCGCTTGGACGGAGGGTGAAGGCCGGTGACGTAGCCGTGGAGGGTTGACCAACCCGGCTCGTTGAGCGTCGTCCAGAGACGCACGCGGTCACCGAAGAGGCGGAAGCAGGCCTCCGCGTAGTCGGCGAAGGCGGCGATGGTGTCTCCGCTCTCCCAGCCCCCGCGCGCGGCCAGGGCCTGGGGCAGGTCCCAGTGGTAGAGGGTGACATTCGGCTCGATGTCGTGCGCGAGCAGGGAGTCGAACAGGCGGTGGTAGAAAAGGGCGCCCAACTGGTTGAGGGCGCCCGCTCCCCCCGGAAAGAGGCGGGGCCACGAGATCGACATGCGGTAGCCGCGGTGGCCGAGCTCGCGCATGAGGCGGACGTCCTCCGCGTAGCGGTGGTAGTGGTCGCAGGCGACCTCGGGGGTAGCCCCGCCGAAGACGCGCTCGGGATGCTCCGCGCAGAAGACGTCCCAAACGGACGGCCCCTTGCCGTCCTCCCGGGCCGCACCCTCGACCTGGAGGGCCGCAGTCGCGGAGCCCCACACGAAACCGTCCGGGAAACGGAACACACCGTATTCTAGCCGCGCCCCTTGCGCAGCCGCCCGCCCCCTCCAATAATCGCGGCCATGGAACCGCCCGTCCTCCTTCTCCTCGCCCCCCTCTCCGGCCCTCTCCTCCCCATCGAGCACGTGCCGGATCCGGTTTTCTCGCAGAAGATGGTGGGCGACGGCGTTTCCATCGATCCCGTGACCGACCGCCTCTGCTCTCCCTGCGATGGCAAGGTGGTCCAGATTCACTCCGCCGGGCACGCGATCACGCTGGCCCCCCTCCCCGGCCTCGAGGTCCTGATCCATATCGGCCTCGACACCGTGACGCTCAAGGGCCAGGGCTTCCGGCCCCGGGTGAAGGCCGGCCAGGCCATCACCGCCGGCCAGACCCTCATCGAGTTCGACGCCGACTTCGTGGCCACCCACGCGCGCAGCCTCCTCACCGAGATCGTGGTCACGACCAGCGATCGGGTGGCCCGGATGCGCGCGTGCACCGGTTACGTGACCGCCGGCCAGGACGTGGTCCTGGAGGTGACCCTGGCGGCGGAAGGCGCGGCGGCGACGCAAGCCCCCGCCGGCCCCGCGGCCACCTCCGCTCCCATCCGGGTTCCCCACCCGACGGGCTTGCACGCCCGGCCGGCCGCCGTGCTGGCCAGCCGTGCCAAGACCTTCCAATCGGAAATCCGGATTCATCGGGGCGACCAGGAGGCCAACGCCAAGAGCGTCGTCGCCATCATGGGGTTGGAGGTGGACAAAGGCGACTCCGTACTGATCTCCGCGCGCGGCCCCGACGCGGGGGAGGCGGTGGCCGCCCTGGCCCGGCTACTCCAGGGAGGCCTCGGCGAGGAGGGTCCGGCCCCCGCCCGACCCGCCCCCGCCCCGTCCCTTCCCCGCTCCTCCGACCCCAACCATCTGGTGGGGGTGGCGGCATCCCCGGGCCTGGCCGTGGGTCAGACCTTCCAGCTCCGCTCGGAGAGCGAGGTGCGGGTGAAGGAGGGCGGCGGCGATCCGCACCAGGAGCGCCGAGCCCTGGAATCCGCACTCGAGCAGGCCAAGGGGCAACTCGAGGCCTTGCGCGCGCGGTTGGCGGCGGAGGCCGACCCGGGCAAGGCGGCCATTTTCTCCGCCCATCGGGAGCTGCTCGAGGACCCCGACCTCCTGGAGGTCGCGGAAAAGGGGATCGAGGAGGGAAAGAGCGCCGCCTTCGCCTGGCAGCGGGCCTTCACCGGCCATGCCGCGCGCCTGGCCGGGCTAAGAAGCGAGCTTCTGGCCGGGCGGGCGAACGATGTCAAGGACGTAGGGAGGCGCGTGCTGCGCCTGCTCGCCGGGGTCGAGACCGCAGCCCCCGCTTATCCCGCGAACGCCATCCTTCTGGCCGAGGACCTGACCCCCTCCGACACCGCGACTTTCGACCGATCGAAGGTCCTCGGCTTCGGCACCGTGTCCGGGGGCGCCTCCTCGCACGTGGCCATCCTCGCCCGCTCCCTGGGCATCCCCGCCCTGGCCGGTTTGGACGCCAGCGCGCTCGAAGTCCCCGACGGCACCCCCGCCATCCTCGACGGGGGGCAAGGTGTCCTCCGGCTCAACCCCCCAGCGAACGAGGTCTCCGCCATCCGGGAGCGGCAAGGGAGGCGAGCCGCCCGCGAGAAGACGGACCTCGCGGCTGCCCACGAGCCGGCGGTGACGACGGACGGCCATCGGGTGGAGGTGGCGGCCAACATCGCCGGCCTTGCGGAGGCGGAGCAGGCGGTGGCTCTGGGCGCCGAGGCCGTCGGCCTCCTGCGCTCCGAGTTCCTGTTCCTGGACCGGAGCGCGGCCCCCTCCGAGGAGGAGCAGTTCCAGGCCTATCGCGGCATCGCCCGGGCCCTGGGCGCCAAGCGGCCCCTCATCGTGCGCACCCTGGACGTGGGCGGGGACAAGCCCCTGACCTATCTGCCCATCCCCCGGGAAGCCAACCCGTTCCTGGGCGAGCGCGGCATACGCCTCATGCGCGACCGGCCGGAGATCCTGCGCGCGCAGGCCCGCGCCATCCTCCGCGCGGGCGCGGAGGGCGCGGTTCGGATCATGTTTCCCATGATCGCCACCGTGCCCGAGGTACAGGCGGCCCGGGAGCTTCTGGAAGAGGAGCGAAAGGCGCTGGGGGTCGGAAAGATACCGGTCGGGATCATGGTGGAAGTCGCCTCCGCCGCCCTCCTCGCCGAGCACTTCGCGCGGGAGGTCGATTTCTTCTCGATCGGCACCAACGACCTCACGCAATATACGCTGGCCATGGACCGCGGCCACCCCAAGCTGGCCCCCCAAGTGGACGGCCTGGACCCCGCGGTGCTGCGCCTGATCGACATGACCGTGCGCGCCGCCCATGCCCAGGGCAAATGGGTCGGCATCTGCGGGGGCATCGCCAGTGACGCCCAGGCCGTCCCCCTCCTCGTCGGTCTCGGGGTGGACGAGCTGAGCGTGAGCGTCCCCACCATCCCCGCCATCAAAGCGCGCGTCCGCCGGCTGAGCCTGGCCCAGTGCCGGACGCTCGCCGGGCAGGCCTTGGCCGCCGCCAGTGCGGCCGAGGTCCGGGCCCTGTCCCCGGACCCCGACCGAGACAGCTAGAGAATCGAGCCATGAACTTCCTCCAGAACGCCTTCGCCGTGCTCCAGAAGATCGGCCGGTCGCTGATGCTGCCGGTTTCCGTGCTCCCCGTGGCCGGCCTGCTCCTGGGCATCGGCAGCGCCCACTTCGGGTGGATGCCGGAGACGGTGTCGAACATCATGGCCCAGTCGGGGGGGGCGGTTTTCTCCAACCTGCCCCTCATCTTCGCCATCGGCGTGGCCCTGGGCCTCACCGGCAACGACGGAGTGGCCTCGCTCGCGGCCGTGGTCGGCTACGCGGTGTTGCTCGCCACCATGGGCGTGATGGCCCCCCGGCTGGGCTCCCCCACCAAGCCTGTAATGGGAATCCCGTCCATCGAGACGGGGGTGTTCGGAGGCATCCTGAGCGGCTTCATTGCCGCCCAGCTCTTCAACCGCTTCTTCCGGGTCCGGCTCCCCGCCTATCTCGGCTTCTTCGCGGGTAAGCGCTCGGTGCCCATCCTGGCCGCCTTTGCCGCCATCCTCGCCGGCATCGTGCTCAGCGTGATATGGCCGCCCATCGGGGCGGCCATCCACGCCTTCTCGGAGTGGGCGGCCTCCGGCAACCCCAGAGCGGCCTTCGCGATTTACGGCGTGGTCGAGCGGTCCCTCATCCCCTTTGGGCTGCACCACATCTGGAACGTTCCCTTCTTCTTCGAAACCGGGCAGTACGTGAACCCGGCCACGGGAGAGGTCTTCCGGGGGGAGATCCCCCGCTTCACGGCCGGGGACCCCAGTGCAGGGAACCTGGCCGGAGGCTACCTCTTCAAGATGTGGGGGCTGCCCGCGGCCGCCCTCGCCATCTGGCGCTGCGCCCGCCCCGAGCAGCGGGCCCGGGTGGGCGGGATCATGATCTCGGCCGCCCTCACCTCCTTCCTGACCGGCATCACCGAGCCCATCGAGTTCTCCTTCCTCTTCGTGGCCCCGCTGCTCTACGGGATCCACGCCCTGCTCGCGGGTGTCGCTTATTTCACCTGCATCGCCCTCGGGATCAAGCACGGCACGACCTTCTCCCACGGCCTCATCGACTACGTGGTGCTCTTTCCGAAGTCCAGCCGCGGCCTCTGGTACCTGTGGCTAGGCCCGATCTGGGCCGCCCTCTACTTCGTTCTCTTCCGGGTGCTGATCGTGAAGCTGGACCTGAAGACGCCCGGCCGGGAAATGGAGGAGGCGGCAAGCGAGGCCGTGGCCACGGAGGGGAGCGCCCAGGGGCTGGCCCGCGAGCTGGTGCTCGCGTTTGGTGGCCAGGGAAACATCAAGAACCTCGACGCCTGCATCACCCGCCTGCGGGTGGAGGTCAACGACGTGGCCAAGGCCAGCCCGGAAAGGCTCAAGGCCCTGGGGGCGGCCGGGGTGGTCGTGGTGGGAAGCGCAGTGCAGGCCATTTTCGGGACCCGCTCCGACAACCTCAAGACGGACATTGAGCAGTACCTCAAGAGCGTGGGGTCGACGGCGGAGGCGGTCGCGATCTCTCGGGCGCCCGCGACCGGGATCGGCCCCGCGGGGGCCGCCGCCCCCGCCGACCAGGGAAAGGTACGCGCGCTGCTTCAGGCCCTGGGCGGCGCCGCCAACATCGAGCGCCTCGAGGCCTGCGCCCTCACCCGCCTGCGACTCGTGGTGGGCAGCGAGAGGGCGGTGGACGAGGCCGCGCTCCAGGCCGCGGGCGCCCTCCTCATGAGATTCCCCGGCCGGACGCTCCACCTCGTGGTGGGTGCGAACGCGGAGGCGTGCGCGGCGGAAATGCGGCGGCAGATGGCTCAGGGATAGCCGAGGGTGAGGCTCCAGAGGGACCGGCCGTCGGTCGTGGCCCCAAAGTCCAGGCCCACGGGGCCGAAGCGGGTGGGGTAGTAGACACCGAGACCCAAGCCCACGCGGAGAGAGTTCAGCCGGATCTGGCTCCGGTTCGGCCAGACATTCCCCGCCCCCACCCGGCCCCGCACGCGCAGGCCGTCGAGGCGCACGGAGGCGGCCGCCGACGCCCCCGCCCCCTGGGGCCCCCACAGCTCATCGGCGTGCAGCCCCGGGATCAGAACCGGGCCCCCAAGCCGGAACCAGTCGTAGACCGGCAGGTCGCGCCCGGAGAGCCCCCCGAAAATCTCGGCCTCGAGCGTGACCCGGGTCCCCGCCGGAGAGACCACCCGGGCCTGTAGCTGGCCCTTCCAGTAGTCATGGGTCGCCCCGAGTCCGGGGGCGTTGCGGTTCGCGAGGAGGTCGACCCGCCACCCCCGGGTCGGGAAGTAGAGATCGTCCAGGCTGTCCTCGACGTAGCGCGCGAAGAGCGTCCGCGTCTTGTCGGTGCCGGGGGGGTAGGGCACGGCGGGCTGTTCCTGGGTCTCGACGCTGCCGAGTAGAATCCCCGCCTGTAGAAGCCGCGTACGCTTCAGGGCGCGGGTCAGGGACAGCAGAAGCTCCTTGCGGTCGAACCGGGCCCGGTTGAGCAGGACCCCGTCCTTGAAGAGCCGCGGCTTGTCCTCACGCCATCCCGCCCGGATGGAGTAACCCACCACGGGCTTGAAGAGCCGGTCGGAGTCGAGGCCCAGGGCGACCTCGCTCTCAGCATCGCTCGCCGCCCCCACCGCCTCCAGCCGCTCGCCGAACCCGAAGGCGTTCTGGTTCCGCAGGCGCACCCGGGCGTGGGTCTGCTCGGGCTCGTCGTAGCCCGCCGAGATCCGGAGGCTGCTGCGCGCGGCCTCCCGCACACGGAGGACGATGCGCAGCCCCCCGTCCGCGCTGGGCTCGAAGCTCATCCAGCAGGAGTCGAAGAAGCTGGTAGCGAAGAGGCGGTCGAGCGCGTTCAAGCCCTTGTGCATGTCGAAGGGCCGGCCCAGGGGGATGCTGAAGGTGCGCCGGATCAGGGCCTGGCTCGTCCGCTTGTTCCCCTCGACCGCGACCTCGACGATGGTCGTGCCCTCCAGAGCGCGGCCCGCGGCGGGAGGGGCGGGAGGGGGAGGGCTCGGGCCCAGGCGCTCCTTGAGCGGCCCTATGATCTGCAGGGCAGCCGCGTACCCGCTCTCAATGAGGCCTTCGAAGTCGACGTACTCGGTGGCCCCGTGTCGGCCGACGTCGGGGCGGATTTGGAAGTCCGCGGTCTCCCGGTAGGTTCGATTCCGGGCCTCGATGAGGGCATCCGAGACCTGGGCCCCCACCCCCGTCAGCGTTCGCCACTCGGAAGGCTCCAGCGGTGGGGACGTGATGTCCACGGCCAAGACCACGTCCGCCCCCATGCCGCGCGCCACCCCCACCGGAATGTTGTCGGCCACTCCCCCGTCCACCAGGAGCGTCCCCTCCCATTCGACGGGGGGGAAGAAAATCGGGATGGAGAGGCTGGCCCGCGTAGCTCGTGCCAGGTCCCCCCGCGCCAGGACCACGCGCTGCGCGTTGTCGAGGCGGGCCGCCACCGCACGGAACGGGATCGGCAAGTGGTCGAAATCCCCGCCCGCCGAGTAGCCGGGGCCGGCCAGGTGCCGGATCAAGAACCGCCCGATGCCGTAGTCGGAGAGGGCGGAGGGCGGGAGGAGCACCTTCCAGGGCTCGAACCCAAGGCTCAACAGGGCGGGCTCCTCGTCCAGGCGTCGAGCCAGGGGCACCAGGACCCTTTCCGGCCGACCGCTAAAGGCCTTGTTCCAGTCGAACGAGTCGACGATGGTCCGCAGCTCCTTCGCCCGGTAGCCACTGGCGTAGAGAGCGCCCACGAGCGCGCCCATGCTCGTCCCCGCGATGCCGTCGACCACAATCCCGTTCTCCTCGAGCGCGCGCAGAACCCCGATGTGGGCGATGCCGCGAGCCCCGCCCCCGCTCAAGGCCAGGACCAGGCGGGGACGGGCGCTAGGGACGGTGGGGGGCAGCTGCGCCTCTGCCGCGCAGGGAGCGAGGAGCAGGAGGACGAGGCCGAGGGAGCGCTCTCTCAAGACTCCGCCGATCATGACCCGGGGGCCGGACCGACGCAATCGGCTCTCGCGTTCTCCCTGAGTCTCGGGGGGGCTTGTCCGGATCGCTCATGTTAGCCTGTCTCCCCAGCACAGCGGGGTTCTCTCTGCGCACAAGTCGGCATGGGACAGCGTGGCGGGCGGGGGTGGGGCTCGCCCTCATCGGCGCCGGCGTCGCGACCCAGGCTGCAGCCGCCCGTCATCCGGCGGCGGTCGAGACCCTCTACTCCCGAGCGCTCTACCCGCGACTGGCCGGCGTTCTCGGCTGCCTCACGGGCTGGCTGCCCTTCTCCCTGGGCGAGGCCGGCCTGGCCGGCCTGGGGCTCTGCCTCGCCCTCCTCCTGCTCCGGCTCGCCCGCGAGGTCGGGCGACGGAGGGCCGTACCCTGGGGCGAGATCGGGCGGCTCCTGGGCGGCGGCTTGATCGGGGCAGGAGTGATCTACCTCGCTTTCCTCTTCCTTTGGGGTCTCAACTACCAAAGAGAGCCCTTCGGCCGCACCGCGGGGCTGGAGACGGGGCCGGCCCCCCTCGCGGAGCTCCGGGCCCTCGGCCACGAGCTCGCCGAGGGAGCCAACGAATTGCGGGAGGGGCTTGCCGAGGACGAGGGGGGCGTGATGCGCCTTCCCGACGGCACGGCGGGAGCGCGCTTGCGGACGGAGGCGGGGTTTCGGCGCCTGGCCGACCTTTACCCCGTCCTTCGGGGGAGCTGCTCCCGGGTCAAGCCGGTGTTGGCCTCGCCGCTGCTGGCGCGGCTCGGCATCAGCGGCATCTATTCTCCCTTCACCGGCGAGCCCAACCTCAACACCACCCTCCCCGATCCCGAGGTCCCCTTCAGCGCTTCCCACGAGATGGCCCACCAGCGCGGCTTCGCGCGCGAGGACGAGGCAAACTACCTCGGCTACCTGGCCTGCCGTCTCCACCCGGACCCCGACTTTCGCTACTCGGGCGTCCTGGCCGCGAGCCTATACGCCCTGGACGAGCTGCGGCGGGCGGACCGGGAGGCCGCGACCCTTCTGGAGGCCCTGCGCTCTCCCGCCGTCCGCCGAGACATTGACGCCCTGGCCGCCTGGGCGGCGCGATACCGGGGGCCGCTGGGGCGGGCCTCCGCGCGGGTCAACGATGCGTACCTCAAAACCCAGGGCCAGCGGGAAGGCGCCCGCAGCTACGGACGGATGGTCGACCTGCTGCTTGCCGAGCGCCGTGCCCGCAGCCGCCCCTCCCCTTGAGCCTGAGTGTCGCCGCGCCACCGTGGGGGGGCGAGCGACGCCCGCTCGCGACCTCGGCCCCGCACGAGGAACAGTCCCCCCCGCCTGTTTAGGATAGAGTGTCGGTCGACCATGCCGAAGAGTCCCCGCCGTGTCCGCATCAAGACCCCCCCCATCCTGTTCGAGAAGACCCAGGAAGTCCTGGCGCGAATTCAGCGCCGCATGGGTGGCACCCTCCTCACCTATTGGACCTCGCCCAGCGGGTCCGTTTGCGACAACGACGTCATGGCCATGCACGAGGTCCTGGAGGCCACCGGCCCGCGGGATCGGCTGACCCTGTTCGTGAAGTCCGACGGGGGAAGCGGGATGGCCTCGCTGCGGATGATCCACCTGCTCCGGCGCTACACCCGGCGCCTGACCGTGGCCGCACCCTTGAACTGTGCCTCCGCGGCCACCATGCTCGCGCTCGGGGCCGACACCATCCTGATGGGCCCCCTCTCATACCTGACCGCGGTGGACACCTCGCTGGAGCACGACCTCTCGCCCGTGGACCATACGAACAACCTGGTGGCGGTCAGCAACGACGAGGTGGACCGGGTCATACGGCTGTGGAAGGAGACGGTGGGGCGGGACAAGGACAGCGTCAACCCCTATCAGGAGCTCTACAAGTATCTTCATCCCCTGGTCATCGGGGCCCTCGACCGGGCGAGCAGCCTCTCCCTCATGCTCTGCCGGGAGATCCTCGGCTACCACATGAGGGACACCAAGAAGGCGGACCGGATCAGCCGCCGACTGAACTCCTCCTACCCCGCCCACCAGTACCCCATCACGAGCCGGGAGGCCCGGCGCATCGGCCTCAATGTCCAGCAGCTCACCCCGGAGCTGGACGGGCTGCTCCAGGACCTGAACCTGCTCTACTCGGAGATGGGCCAGCGGGCCATCACCGATTACGACGAGCTGAACCACCACGACAACGAGATCACAAACATCCTGGAAGGGAAGGGCCGGCAGGTCCTCTACCAGGTCGAGAAGGATTGGCACTACCGCAAGGAAGAGCGCCGCTGGGTCTCCATGAACGACGTCTCCGCCTGGTACCGCTGCAGCCTCAAGGAAGGCCGGATCGCCAAGGAGAAATTCCACATTCGCTAGCCTTCCCGGTCTCGAGGCAGGGCGGACGGCGGTCACCCTCCCGACCCCTGGCCCGCCGATGGGTCACTCGGGTTTCTTGAGGCCTTCGGGATAGGAGCCGAGGATCCGGAACTCTCCGGCCAAGCCGCGCAGCTCCGCGAGGGCCTCCCCCACCCGACCCTGTGGATTGCCGAGGACGTCCAGGTAGAAGGCGTATTCCCAGGGCCGCCCCCGGAGGGGCCGGGATTCGATCTTGGCCAGGCTGGCTCCCCGGAGGGCGAAGGCCCCCAGCGCCCGGTGGAGCGACCCGGCGACGTTCGGCAGGGTGAAGGCCAAAGACGTCTTGGCCGCGCCCCCGATCGGCCCCGGCTCGCGGGCGAGGACGAGGAAGCGGGTGAAGTTTTGGGGGTCGTCCTCAATCCCCTCCGCCAGCACCTCGCCGTGGTAGAGGGTGGCCGCCAGCCGGGAGGCGATAGCGGCCTCGGTCATCGGCCCCGCTTGGAGGAGTCTCTGGACGCTCCCTGCCGTGTCGTAGGCAGCCACCGCCTCCAGGTGGGGATGGGCGGCGAAGAAGTTTCGGCACTGGGCCAGGGCCACGGGATGGGAGGCCACGCGGCGCAGGGAGCCCAGGGATGCGCCCGGCCGGGCGATCAGGCACTGCTGGATACGGAGCTGGGTCTCGCCCACGATGTGCAGGGACCGGGCCAGCAGCCGGTCGTAGTTCTCATGAATGGAGCCGGTGAGCGAGTTCTCGATCGGCACCACCGCCCGGTCCGCCCCCCCGCTGCCGACGGCGTCGAAGAGCGCGTCGAAGCTGGGGCAGGGACGGATCTCGACCTCCTCCCCCAGCGTCTCTCGGGCCGCCTGGTGGGAGAAGGAGCCCATCTCTCCCTGGATGGCCACCTGCATCGGCTGCCCCATGCGCCCCTTATCCCGCGCCGCCGGAAGCGGAGCGCCCCTGTTCGCTCCCCCAGGAGAACGGCCACGCCGCCCAACGGGAGTTCCCTTGCCCCTAGCCCTCTAGAGTGAATGCGGAAGGGGGGATTCGAACCCCCACGCCCTTTCGGGCACACGGTCCTAAGCCGAGCGCGTCTGCCGTTCCGCCACTTCCGCAGGGTACCCGAGAAGGGATTTTGTCACATCGGCCGGGCCTCCGGCCAATGACCCCCTCTTCGCCCTCGACCGCCGGCCGCGTACCCTTAGTCGGTCAGCTCAGGGTCCCTCGACCCGTAGGGCCGACGGGCAGCAGGCCCTCCCCGAATGATGTTTCGGGGTATTTCTGAGGGGAGTCTCCGCCGTCCCCCAATTGCGACTACTGCCCGCGCCACCTATGTTTAGCCATGCATACCAACCTCCATGGGAGCGGAGGCGATTCGGTGGGCTCCCAACATGCGGGGACGAGGGGCCAGAGGCCCGTGACGTCGTCCGCCGCGCAGCCAGGTCGGTCAGCGAGCCATAGCTGCGGGGAACATTGAAGGGGCTGCGGGTCCTACTCGCCGAAGACAAGAGCGCTGCCGCGGAGCGCCTCACGGTCCAGCTCAAACGCCTCGGCCACACCGTCGTATGGCTGGCCCGAGACGGTCGGGAGGCCCTGGTCTGCGCTTCCCGACTGGAGCCAGAGCTCATCTTCCTGGGCACGCACCTCCCGGTCCTGGATGGGATCGAAACTGCCCGGGCGATTCTCGCCCAGAGGCCGGTGCCCCTCATCCTTCTCACCTCCTACGCCGCCGCCAATTTCGTCCAGCGAGCCCGCGAGGCCGGGGTCATGACCTATCTGGTGACTCCGGTGGAGAGCGGGCGGCTCGCCCGGGCCATCGAGGAAGCGCGGGCCCGGTTTCGAGAGCTCGATCTCATCCGCGAAGAGGCGAGTGATCTCAATCAGGCCCTGGAGATCAGAAACCGGGTGGAGCAGGCCAAGAGGGTCCTGATGAGGCGGCGAAAGCTCTGCGAAGCCGATGCCTTCCGACAGCTTCAGCAGCAGAGCCAAAGGACCAGAATACGCCTTGGGGAAACTGCCCTTGCCATCGTCAGGGCGGACCAGCTGCTGCTCAGCCGGGGCCTCAGCCTCACCCGAACACTGCCGTCCCTGCTCGCCGCGATCCAGCGGGGACTGCAAGGTCCCCCCGCGGCACACTCCGCTCCCCTCCCGCGCGCCAGCTCCGAGCCCGGTGGCCGGCCGGCCTGGCCCCCTTCGCCCGTCCCCTCCGGCTTGGAGAAATAGCCTTCCCCAATAGAACCGAGAATGAATCCCCTCCCCCGCTTCGTGTTGAGGATCCTCCGTGCGAACCCGGGGTTGGTTGAGAACCGGGGGATGGCCTACATCGTCATTCGCCGGCCCTACGCCCACCTCGAGGAGGAGTTGCGACCCTTCGAGGACCAAGGAGACATCCGGGTCATTGTCGACAAACGCCACAGCGAGCGGCGCGTGGGCCCGGGGCTCCCGCCCGTCGAGCGACGCTCCGCCGACCGGCGAAGAGACAGAGAAGAGCTCCTCGAAATCGTTATTCTGCAGGGCCCTTGACCGCGCTGCTGCTGCCTCCCGCCGTCGACGGCGGGGCAGCGCGCCGGACCCTTGGCTTCTTCTGACCCGCAGGCCTTCGGCCGGTTCGAGGACACCCACCGGAGAGACGGGATATTCACCTGCCCCAGACCGGCCCCTCCGGAGCGAACCCAGCCCCGAGCGCCGTGCTATCCTTAGTGAGGTTGGCTCCCGCCTGCCGTTCCCACCCGGGCGGGGCATCTCTCGAGCCGAGGTGAGCTCACTTGAAAGTCGAGTACACGGAGGAGACGTCGGTCCGCAAGTCCCTGGCCTTTGAGATCGAGGCCGAGGTCGTAGAGAAGGAGATCGAGGCCCGGGCCCGGGACTACGCGCGTAAGGTCAAGATTCCGGGCTTCCGGCCGGGCCGCATCCCCCCCGAGGTCATCCGCCAGCGCTTCCGCTCCCAGGTTCTGGAGGATGCAGCCGAAGCCATCGTCAACCGCGTGGTCTTCGAGGAGCTGGAAGGGCGCGGGCTCCGCCCCTTGGCCAGCCCCAAGGTGGCGGATCTCAAGATCGACGAAAAGAAGCCCATGACCTTCCGGGCCGTCTTCGAGACCCTCCCCCTCATCGAGGTCCCCGAATACCGCGGCCTATCCGTCAAGGCGCGCGTGGCGAGCGTCACGGGAGAGGAGGTCGAGCGGGAGGTCGACCGCCTCCGCGAGGAGGCCGCCCGCTTCGACCCCGTGGAAGGCCGGGCATCCCAGAAGGGCGATTTCGTCGTCCTCGATCTGCAGTGGCGGCCCGCGGGCGGGGGCAAGGGGGGGCGGGACGAGAACGCCATCATCGAGGTGGGGGCGGAGGCCAACCACCAAGACCTCAACACGGCCCTGGTGGGTCTCTCCCCCGGCGACACCCGCGAGGTCGAGCTCGTGTACCCCGCCGACCACCCGTCCAAGAGCGTGGCCGGCCAGACCGTGCGCTACACCGTGACCCTGAAGGCGATCAAGGAGAAGGTGGTGCCGGCCGCCGACGACGAGTTTGCCAAGGATCTGGGAGACTGGGACAGCCTGGAGGGGCTAAAGGAGAGCGTGCGCGAGCGGCTGCTGGCCGGCGAGGAACGGAAGGTGGACCGCGAGGTCAAGAACGCACTCCTTCAGGCCCTGGCCGAGAAGGCCGGCTTCGAGGTGCCGGAGGCGCTGGTGGAGCGGCACATGAACGCGCGCACCGAGAACGCCGCCCGCGGCCTGGCCTATCAGGGAATCGATCCCACCCGGATCGGGATGGACTGGAAGCAGTACCGGGATTCCCAGCGGGAAGACTCCCTGCAGGCGGCCAAGGCCGACATCCTGCTGGATGAGATCGCCCGCCGTGAGGGCATCGATGCCCTGGAGGCAGAGGTGGACGCGGAGCTGGCCCGGTACGCCCAGCGCCTCAAGAAGTCGCCGGAGTCGCTGCGTGCCCAAATGGAGAAGGAGGGCGAGCTTACCTCCCTGCGGGCCCGCATACGGGAGGAGAAGACCCTTGACTTGCTCAAGGCCAATGCTAGACTGGACTTAGGATGAATCCGCAATCACCGTTTGCGGGCACGCTTGTGCCGATGGTGGTCGAGCAGACGGCCCGCGGCGAGCGGGCCTACGACATCTACTCCCGCCTGCTCAAGGACAACATCGTCTTCATTGGCACCTCCGTGGACGACATGGTGGCCAACCTGATCATCGCCCAGCTCCTGTTCCTGGAGGCGGAGGACCCCGAGAAGGATATCCACGTCTACATCAACAGCCCCGGGGGCTCCACCACCGCGGGCTTGGCCATCTACGACACCATGCAGCTCGTGCGCCCCGATGTCCAGACCATCTGCGTGGGCCAGGCCGCGTCCATGGGGGCCGTTCTCCTCGCCGCGGGGACTCCGGGCAAGCGCTTCGCGCTGCCGAACTCGCGGATCCTGATCCACCAGCCCTGGGGTGGGGCCCAAGGCCAGGCCTCGGACATTGCCATCCAGGCCAAGGAGATCCTCCGCATCAAGGACCGCCTGAACCAGATCCTCTCTTTCCACACCAAGCAGCCCCTGGAGAAGCTCGCGAACGACGCGGACCGGGATTTCATCATGGACGCGGCCCAGGCCAAGGACTATGGTATCGTGGACCAAGTGATCAGCCGGCGCGAGCGATAGGGCCATGAAGAAAGGCGGCGATTCCGAGGTCCTCCGTTGCTCCTTCTGCAACAAGGACCAGAACGACGTCCGCAAGCTGATCGCCGGCCCTACCGTCTTCATCTGCGACGAATGCGTCGACGTCTGCAACGACATCATCGCGGATGACCGCCGGGTCGAGGGACGCAGCTACAAGTCGACGTTGCCCGTTCCCCACGAGATCAAGAAGTTCCTGGACGAGTATGTGATCGGCCAGGATCAGGCCAAGAAGAAGCTTGCCGTCGCGGTCTACAACCACTACAAGCGGATCGAGATCGCCAAGCAGCGGGGAAAGAACGACGTCGAGCTGACCAAGTCCAACATCCTGCTCATCGGGCCCACGGGGACGGGCAAGACCTTGCTCGCCCAGACGCTGGCCCGCCTCCTCTCCGTGCCCTTCACGATCGTAGATGCCACCACCCTCACCGAGGCCGGCTACGTGGGCGAGGACGTGGAGAACATCATCCTGAAGCTGCTCCAGGCCGCGGGGGGCGACATCGAGAAGTGCCAGGAAGGCATCATCTACATCGACGAGATCGACAAGATCTCCCGGAAGGACGAGAACCCCTCCATCACCCGCGACGTCTCCGGGGAGGGAGTCCAGCAGGCGCTTCTCAAGATCCTCGAGGGGACAGTGGCCAACGTGCCCCCCCAGGGAGGGCGCAAGCACCCCCACCAGGAGTTCTATCAGATCGACACCACAAACATCCTTTTCATATGCGGCGGGGCCTTCGTGGGCCTCGACAAGATCATCGAGCGGAGGGTGGGCAAGAAGAGCCTGGGCTTCCGCACCGACGCCAAGGCCGTCGCCCCTTCCGCCAAGGGCAGCAACTCCCAGGCCCAGCCCGTGCAGCCCACCGACCTCATCAAGTACGGCTTGATCCCGGAGTTTGTGGGGCGCCTGCCCGTGATCGGCACCCTGCACGACTTGGACAAACCGGCCCTGGTCGAGATCCTCACCGCGCCCAAGAACGCCATCATCCGCCAGTACCAGCGCATGTTCGACTACGAGAGCGTGAAGCTGCGCTTCACGGACGACTCCCTGGAGGCCATCGCCGACCTGGCCATCAACCGCAAGATAGGGGCCCGCGGCCTGCGGATGATCATCGAGGACCTGATGCTGGACCTGATGTACAACCTCCCCTCGATGAAGAAGGTCAAAGAGTGCGTGGTGACCCGCGAGGTCGTCCTTGACCGGGAGAAACCCATCACCCTCATCGAGAAGGTCGGGTAGCTCTGACCGAGAGGGCCGTACGCGCCGCCCGGGACCGCGGGATGGCGGAAGGAACGCCGGGCGCGCAACGGCGGGCCGCGAGTAAGACCGGGCCTAGGCCCGTGGCGTGCGCAGGCAGGATCGGGGCGGGCCTAACGCCGCATACCTGGGGGAGAACAAGGTGTTCGGACGAGACAAGGACAAGATGGACGTGATCGAGACCCTCCCCATGGTACCCCTGCGGGATGTGGTGGTCTTCCCCCACATGATGATCCCGTTCGTGATCGGGCGCCCCAGCTCCATCAAGGCCCTCGAGTACGCGCTTGTGAAGGGCAAGCGGATCTTCCTCTCCGCCCAGCACGACGCCACCCGCGACAACCCCGGCCCCGACGAGATCTACACCCTGGGCACCCTCTGCAACATCGTCCAGAGCCTGAAACTCCCCGATGGGAACGTGAAGGTTCTGGTGGAGGGGCTGGACCGGGGCCGCGCGCTGGAGTTCAAGGAGGAGCAGGGCTTCCTCAAGGTGGTGGCCAAGCTGATCCCCCGCCAGGTGGAGACGGGCAACGGGATCGAAGCCGTGATGTCCAAGGTCATCGCCCTCTTTGAGCAGTACGTCAAGCTCTCCAACAACCTCCACTACGACGCTATGCTGGCCGCGGTGCGGGTTGAGGACCCGGGCAAGCTGGCGGACACCATCTCCTCCCACCTCGTGATCGCGGTGGAGGAGAAGCAGAACCTCCTCGAGATTTTCTCGCCCCAGGAGCGCCTGCTCCGCATCTCGACCATCCTGGAGGCCGAGGTGGACAAGCTCAACGTGGACAAGCGCATCCAGGGCCGGGTCAAGAAGCAGATGGAGCGGGCCCAGAAGGAGTACTACCTCAACGAGAAGATGAAGGCCATCCAGAAGGAGCTGGGCCGCAAGGACGACCGGATGAACGAGGTCGAGGACCTCCGGAAGAAGATCGAACAGGCCCGGATGCCCAAGGACGCCGAGGACAAGGCGGTGCAGGAGCTCAAGCGCCTGGAAGCCATGCCCCCCATGTCCGCCGAGGCCACCGTCTCCCGGAACTACCTCGACTGGCTGATCGCGGTGCCCTGGTCGCGTAGGACCCGTGAACGCAAGGACCTCCTGGCCGCGGAGAAGATCCTCAACGAGGACCACTACGGTCTGGAGAAGCTCAAGGAGCGGATCGTCGAGTTCCTGGCCGTGCGCCAGCTGGTGAACAACCCCAAGGGGCCCATCCTCTGCTTCGTGGGCCCGCCGGGGGTGGGCAAGACCTCCCTCGCCAAATCCATCGCGCGCTGCACCAACCGCAAGTTCGTTCGCCTGTCGCTGGGCGGGGTGCGCGACGAGGCCGAGATCCGTGGCCACCGTCGCACCTACATCGGCGCCTTCCCCGGCCAGATCATCCAGATGATGAAGAAGGCGGGGACCCGCAACCCGGTGTTCCTCCTGGACGAGGTGGACAAGATGTCCATGGACTTCCGGGGCGACCCTTCGGCCGCCCTCCTGGAAGTCCTGGACCCCGAGCAGAACCACACCTTCTCGGACCACTACTTGGACGTGGAGTTCGACCTCTCCTCGGTCTTCTTCATCGCCACCGCCAACGTCCTCCACACCATCCCCCAGGCCCTTCAGGACCGGTTGGAGGTCCTGCGCCTGCCCGGCTACACGGAGCGGGAGAAGGTGGAGATCGCGCAGCGCCACCTGATTACCAAACAGATCAAGTCCCACGGCCTGCGGGAGTCCAACATCGCCTTCTCGGAGGAGGCGCTCACCGACCTCGTCCGCAAGTACACGCGGGAGGCGGGCGTCCGCAACATGGAGCGGGAGATCTCGACGATCTTCCGGAAGGTCGCGCGGAAGGTCGTGCTGGAGGGGAAGGGGTATCAGACCACCGTCACCCCCGAGAACGTGGAGGCCTACCTGGGCGTGCCCCGCTACCGTTCCTCGCACCAGGAGGAGCACAACGAGATCGGCATGGCCACCGGGCTGGCCTGGACGGAGGTGGGGGGCGAGATCCTGCCCATCGAGGTGACCCTCATGCCCGGCAAGGGTGCGCTTCGGCTCACCGGCAAGCTGGGGGACGTGATGCAGGAGTCGGCCCACGCCGCCATGTCCTTCGTCCGCTCGCGGGCCGAAGAGTACGGTATCGCCCGGGACTTCAACCGCCGGCTGGACGTGCACATCCACGTCCCCGAAGGGGCCATCCCCAAGGACGGCCCCTCCGCCGGCATCACCATGGCCACCGCTCTCGTCTCCGCCCTGGCCAAGATCGCGGTGCGCCGGGACGTGGCCATGACCGGGGAGATCACGCTCCGGGGCAAGGTGCTGCCCATCGGGGGGGTCAAGGAGAAGCTCCTGGCCGCTCACCGCTTCGGGGTCACCACCATCATCCTTCCTCGTGAGAACGAGAAGGACTTGGCCGACGTCCCCAAGAACGTTCTGGACGCCGTACGCGTAGAGCTGGTGGGGCACATCGACGAGGTCCTCAAGATCGCCCTGGTCCCGCCCGCGACCCCGCCGCAGGAGGGGGCGGAGCCGCCCGCGGAGAGCCTGGGGCCGGTGCAGGACGGTATGACACACTAGGGGCCCGCTTCGCGGTCCCCCCGACAAGAGCGTCGGCAAACAAGAGATTGAAATTACCGACCGTGACCTTTTTCGGGAGCGCGGCCTCCCCCGAACAGTTCCCGCGCGACGGCCTGCCCGAGGTGGCCTTCCTGGG
Source organism: Vicinamibacteria bacterium (assembly GCA_035570235.1). Lineage (NCBI taxonomy): Bacteria > Pseudomonadati > Acidobacteriota > Vicinamibacteria > Vicinamibacteria bacterium. Next base: position 22,143 of record DATMML010000008.1, read on the forward strand.
CCGGTCCAACGTGGGCAAGAGCAGCCTGCTCAACGCGTTGGCGGGGGTGAAGGGCCTGGCCCGGGTGTCCTCCTCGCCGGGCCGCACGAGGCTCGTGAACTTCTTCCGCCTGGGGAACGATCTCTACCTGGCCGACCTCCCGGGCTACGGTTACGCGCGGGTGGGAGAGGCGATGCGTCGGGGCTGGGAGGGGCTGGTCAACTCCTACCTGGGGGGGCGGGACGCTCTCGCCCTATGCGTGTTCCTGGTGGACGCCCGGCATGACCCCACCGAGAGCGACGAGACGCTGGCGGCCTACTTGGATCATCACCGCCTCCCGTACGTTCTGGCTGCCACCAAGGCCGACCATCTGGGCCGAGGGGAAGTCCTAAGGCGGCGGGCGGCGTTGGAGCGGGGGCTGGGACGCAAGGCCCGCGCGGTCCTGGCGGTGAGCGCCACCACCGGGAGCGGCGTGAACGAGCTTTGGCGGACAATCCGTGCCTCGGTCGCGAGCCGGGGAGAGAGTTGAGGCCAATGGAAGCAGAACAGGAAGACACCCAGACCAAGCAGGAAGACCCCCAGACCAAGCACGAGGACGCCCAGACCAAGCAGAAGGCCCTGGACCTCTCCGACCTCAAGGAGATGAACATCCAGGCCCTGAATGCCATGGCCCGCGAGCTCAATGTCGAGGGGGCGGCGGGGATGAAGAAGCACGACCTGATCTTCAAGATCCTCCAGACCCAGACCGAGAAGAGCGGCCTGCTCTTCGCGGAGGGGGTGCTGGAGTGCCTGCCCGACGGCTACGGCTTCCTGCGCGCCCCGGAGTCCAACTACCTTCCGGGACCGGACGACATCTACGTCTCCCCCTCCCAGATCCGCAAGTTCGACTTGCGCACGGGCGACACCGTGAGCGGGCAGGTGCGGCCGCCCAAGGAGGGGGAGCGGTACTTCGCCCTCATCAAGGTCGAGGCAATCAACTTCGAGCCCCCGGAAGCGGCCAAAGACAAGGTTCTCTTCGACAACCTGACCCCTCTTTATCCCAGCGAGCGGCTGCGCCTCGAGACCACGCAGGACAACCTGATGGCCCGGGTTCTGGACATGATGACGCCCATCGGGAAGGGCCAGCGCGGGCTCATCGTGGCCGCCCCCCGCACCGGCAAGACCATGATCCTGCAGAACCTGGCCAATTCCATCGCCGTGAACCATCCGGAGGTGGCGCTCATCGTTCTCCTCATCGACGAGCGGCCGGAAGAGGTCACGGACATGCAGCGCTCGGTCAAGGGCGAGGTCATCAGCTCCACCTTTGACGAGCCCGGCACCCGCCACGTGCAAGTGGCGGAGATGGTGATCGAGAAGGCCAAACGCCTGGTCGAGCACAAGCGGGACGTGGTGATCCTGCTCGACTCCATCACCCGCCTGGCCCGGGCCTACAACGCGATCGTCCCCCCCTCGGGCAAGGTCCTCTCCGGGGGCGTCGACAGCAACGCCCTCCAGCGTCCCAAGCGCTTCTTCGGGGCCGCCCGCAACATCGAGGACGGAGGGTCGCTCACCATCATCGCCACCGCCCTCGTGGAGACGGGCTCCCGCATGGACGACGTGATCTTCGAGGAGTTCAAGGGCACAGGCAACATGGAGATCGTCCTGGACCGGAAGATGGTGGACAAGCGGGTCTTCCCCGCCGTCGACATCAACCGCAGCGGCACCCGCAAGGAGGAGCTGCTCCTCTCCAAGGAGGAGCTCAACCGGGTCTGGATCCTGCGCAAGGTCCTGAACCCCCTCTCCCCCGTGGAAGCCATGGAGCTGATGCTCGAGCGCCTGGCCAAGACGAAGTCGAACCGCGACTTCCTGGAGTCGATGAGTTCGGCCGGCTAGCCCCCCCTCAGGCGGCGGGGCTCATGGCCTGGGGCCGGTGCAGGAAGACCCTGCGGAACCAGCCCGAGAACGACTCCATGTAGATGTAGAAGACGGGCGTGATGTAGAGGGTCAGGAGCTGGGAGACGAGGAGGCCGCCCACCACGGCCAGGCCCAGCGCCCGCCGCGACTCCGCGCCCGCTCCCACCCCCAGCGCGATGGGCAGGGTGCCCATGAGGGCGGCCATGGTCGTCATCATGATGGGGCGGAACCGCACCAGGCACCCTTCGTAGATGGCGTCCGCGGGGGCCTTGCCCTCTTTCCGCTGCGCCTCCAGGGCGAAGTCGATCATCATGATCGCGTTCTTCTTCACGATCCCCACCAGCATGATCACACCCACGAAGGCGTAGATGTTCAGCTCCTGGCCGAAGAGGAGCAGGGTGAGGAGGGCGCCCAGCCCGGCGGAAGGGAGGCCGGAGAGGATGGTCAGGGGATGGATGAAGCTCTCGTAGAGGATCCCGAGCACGATGTAGACGGCGAGGATCGCCGCCGCGATCAGATAAGGCTGGGTCGCGAGCGAGGATTCGAACACCTTGGCCGAGCCCTCGAAATGCGAGGTCAGCCCCGCCGGCCCCGCGAGCGAGCGCTCCATCCCCTGGATCGCCGTCACCGCATCGCCCAGCGAGCGTCCCGGCGACAAGTTGAAGGACAGCGTCACCGAGGGGAACTGGTCCTGGTGATTGATGGTGAGCGGCGCCACCGAGCTCTCGAAGCGCGTCAAGGCCGATAGCGGCACCATCTGGCCGGAGGTCGCGCGCACATAGAGACGATCGAGCGCCGCCGAATCCTCCTGGTAGCGAGGCTCGACCTCCAGGATCACGTGGTGCTCGTCGAGCTGGGTGAAGATGGTCGCGACCTGGCGCTGGCCGAAGGCGTCATAGAGCGTGTCGTCGACTGATTGCGGCGTGATGCCGAGGCGGCCGAGCACGTCGCGATCGATCTTGAGCATCATGCGGGGCGCCGAGGCCTGCAGATCGCCGGTCACGTCCTGCAATTCCGGCAGAGTCGAGAGCCGCGCGAGCACGATCGGCGCCCATTTGAAGAGCTCGGCGACGTCGGGATCCTGCAGCGTGTACTGGTATTGCGTCTTGCTCACCTTGGCGCCAATCTGCACGTCCTGGCGCGCCTGGCCGAAGAGCGCGATGCCGGGAACGGCGGCGGCTTTCTTGCGCAGCCGCGCCAGCACTTGGGTGGCGCTCGCCGTGCGGTCCTTGATCGGCTTCAGGTCGATCATGAGCCGGCCGCTGTTGACGGTCGGATTGGCGCCGACCCAATAGTAGGCGGTCTGCACGTCGGGATCGGCCATGACGATCTCGGCGAGCGCGCGCTGGCGCTCGACCATGGCGGCATAGGAGATGTCCTGCGCCGCCTCGGTGCTGCCGACGATGAGGCCGTTGTCCTGCTGCGGGAAGAAGCCTTTGGGAATGACGAGGTAGAGATAGACTGTCGTGGCGAGGGTTGCCGCCATGATGGCGAGGATGGTGCGCGGGTGGTCCAGCGACCAGCGCAGCCCCCGGGCATAAAAGCGGAGCGAGCGCTGGAACCAGGCCTCGAGCCAGGCCGAAAGGCGCCCCTCCGGGCGCTCGCCCACGGGATGGAGCAGCTGGGCGCACATCATCGGCGTGAGCGTCAGCGACACCACGCCCGACATCAGGATCGCCACGCTCGCGGTCACCGCGAACTCGCGGAAGAGCCGGCCCACCAGCCCGCCCATCAGCAGCAGCGGGATGAAGACCGCGACCAGCGAGAGGGTCATGGAGAGGATGGTGAAGCCGATCTCGCGCGAGCCGATGAGTGCCGCCTCGGTCGGCGTCTTCCCGGCTTCGACATGGCGGATCACGTTCTCGACCATGACGATGCCGTCGTCGATGATGAAACCGACGGCGATGGTGAGCGCCATCAGCGACACGTTGTCGACGGTGTAGCCCACGAGATACATGACGGCGCAGGTGCAGAGCAGCGAGATCGGGATGGTGGCGCTCGGGATCAGCGTCGCCGCGGCATGACGCAGGAACAGGAAAACCACCAGGACGACCAGCGCGATGCTGATCGCCATCGTGCCCTGCACCCCCGTCACCGACGCGCGGATCGTCTGGGTGCGGTCGCCCAGGACCTGCATCCTCACCGACGGCGGCATCGCCCGCTGCAGGCCCGGCAGCGCGTCCTTCACCAGCTGGACCGTCTCGTTGACGTTGAATCCCGGCTGCTTGTGCACATCGATGATGACGGCGCGCTGGTTGCCGAGCCAGGCCGCCTGCCGGACGTCCTCGACGCTGTCGACGGCCTTACCGATATCGCCGACATGCACGGGCGCGCCCTTGTTATAGGCGACGATCACCGAATTGAAGGAGGCGGCGTCGAACAGCTGATCGGTCGCGTCGAGCGTCAGCGATTGCTTGGGCCCGTCGAGCGTGCCCTTGGGCGCGTTGACGGTGGCGGTTCCCAGCGCCGCGCGGATGTCCTCGAGGCTGAGGCCCAGGGACGCGACCGCCAGCGGATCCACCTGGACCCGGACCGCGGGCTTTTGCTCGCCGTGGAAGTCGACGAGTCCGACGCCCCTGATGCGCGAGATCTGCAGCGCGGCATAATTCTCGACGTAATCGTCCACCTTGGAGATCGGCAGGTCCTTCGAGGTGACCGCGATCGACATCAAGAGCGCATCGGCCGGATTGATCTTCTCGTAGGTCGGCGGATCCGGCAGGTTCTTCGGCAGCTGGCCGCCGGCGGCGTTGATCGCGGTCTGCACGTCCTGCGCAGCACCGTCGACGCTGCGGCCGAGATCGAACTCCACGGTGATGGAGGTCTGACCGAGCGAGCTGGTCGAGTTCAGCGAGGTGACGCCGGAGATCAGCGCCAGCTGCCGCTCGAGCGGCGTCGCGACCGACGTCGCCATCGTCTCGGCGCTGGCGCCCGGCAGATGCGCCCTCACCTGGATGGTGGGAATATCGACCTGCGGCACGCCGGCGATCGGCAGCAGCGCATAGGCGGTCAGGCCGATGGCGCCGAGACCGATCATCAGCAGGGTCGTGGCGATCGGCCGCAGAATGAACGGGGCCGAGACGTTCATTGCGTCGCCTCCGGCGCCGCCGCGTTCTGCGGCGTGGCAAGCGAGGCGGCCGGCGGCGCCAGGACCTCGACGTGGCTGCCGGCCTCGATCCGGTATTGGCCGTCGGTGACGACCCGATCGCCGGCGGCGAGCCCGCTGTCGATGATGGCGATCGTCCTGTTCGAGAAGCCGAGTTTGATCGGCCGCTTCTCTGCCACCCCGTCGGCGCCCACGACGAAGGCATAGGCGCCCTCGGGGCCGCGCACGACGGCCGTCACGGGCACGGTGAGGGCGTGTCGCCTGACTTGCAGCAGGAGCCGGATATTGACGAACTGACCGGGCCACAGCCCCTCGTCGGCATTCTGGAAGGTGGCCTTGTAGGTGATGGTCGCCGTGGTCGCGTTGATCTGGTTGTCGATCACCGAGAGCTTGCCGGTCGCGAGCTCGTGCCCATCGGCGCCCTCGGCGATGACCTCGACGTCGCCTTGCCGCTGCCGGGCGCGCACCTCGGCGAGCGAGGCCGCGGGCAGCGCGAAGCTCACCCAGATCGGGCGAACCTGGTTGATGCTGACGATCCCGGTCGTGTCGTTTGCGTGCACGATATTGCCGGCATCGACCAGGCGCGCGCCGACGCGGCCGTCGATCGGCGAGCGGATGCTGCAGTAGCTGAGCTGCACCTGCGCCATATCGATCTGCGCCTGATCGGCGTCCACGGTGCCCTGAAGCTGCTGGGCAAGCGCCCCCTGGGTATCGAGCTGCTGGCGGGGGATCGAATCCTGGGCGACCAGGCCGCGGTAGCGCTTGAGATCGAGCTGCGCATTGTCGAGCATCGCCTGGTCCTTGACCTTCGTCGCCTTCGCTTGCGCGAGCGCCGCGGCGTAGGAGCGCGGATCGATCTCGGCGATGGTGTCTCCGGCGCGGACTTCCTGGCCCTCGGCGAAATCCATCTTGAGGATCTGCCCGTCGACCCGGCTCCTGATCAGCACGCTGTTGAAGGCCTGCACCGTGCCCAAGCCCGAGAGATAGACCGGCACATCCGTATATTCCGCAAGCTCGGCCATTACGGGGATACGGGGCGAGGATGGCGCCGCCTCCGTCGCGGCACCGGCGCTCCGTCCAGCCGGAAGCAGGCGAAACCCGAGCCAACCGGCCGCCGCCAGGCAGAGCAGCAGCGCCAAGATCGTGACTGACTTCTTCATGGTCTCCGGACTATGCGGGTTGATTGCAGCGCATAGTACCCCAGGTCGCGCCGCAAATGGATCGGACTTCGGCGCGCCGACTATCAGATGATAAATTGTGGTTTAGAAATGCCGCTGGGCGCCAATCGCGCGCGGATGGGAGGGCCTGTCCCGCGTCAAAAATTGGACACGGGGACGCGTCAGCTGAGACTCACCTGCCCGCTCGAGGCGTCGTAAGAAAACAGGTTCGCGTACCGCCCCCAGCCCGCCACATGATCGAAGATCCGGTCCGCATCGGATGCACAGGCTTGCGCTCCCAGATCGTCCAACAGCTGGCCGCGCGGCAGCGACCGATCCGGCTGCTCCGCCAGCCTGTCGACGATCTCCCGAACGATGGGGAGGTGGATGATCAGCTCCGCGAACAAACGCCGGCGCGAGGCGATCCCCGCGGATGCGATCCGCTTGCCGGCCGCGGTCAGGGCGATGTCACGATCCCTCACCTCGACCAGCCGCAGGCTCGACAGAAACTCGACCAGGCCTGCCACGTGCTCGGCGTCATATCCCAACGCCCTCGCCAGCGCGCGAAGGCTTGTCCGTCCGCCGGCACGCGACAGGATCTTCGTGGCGCCGATCAGCTGATCCACGCTCGCCGACGGCAAGCGCTTGCAGATCGGCATGAGATCGCTCAGTTGCATGGCCGAGCCGGCCGATTGAGACATGGACGGTCACCTCCGTTGCAGTGAAACTTAGGGTGACCGCCAAGCGAATGCCAGTCTCGCGATCCCCACCGTGGCGGCGCCGAGGCTCCCATGAATCGAACGCGGAAGCTGGCGAGCAGAGCGCTCTCGGGCACAGAGCAGAAACTGAGCGGATTTCGAGCTGGCGATCGAGCAAGAGTTTGCCGCGTCCTATGCCGTGAGCCGCGCGCAACGATCGGCATGAGGAGGTCAGGCATGGCAAGGCTGCGAGAGGGATTGTTCGGGAGTGGCAACACCAATCGAGTCACGGCAAAGGCGTCCGATATTTGCCGCCCTCTGGGACCGCTCGAGCACCTGTTCT
>DATMML010000009.1 GCA_035570235.1 Vicinamibacteria bacterium
CTACGTGACGATCGAGCCCTGCCTCATGTGCGTGGGCGCCCTCGTGCACGCCCGCGTGTCCACGCTCGTGTACGGCGCAGTCGAACCAAAGGCCGGCGCCATCCGGTCTGTCCTGGATATCGAGAAGCTGCGCCTGAACCACCGGGTCCGAGTCGTCGCGGGCGTGCTCGAGCCGGAATGCCGGCAACTCCTCGTGGACTTCTTCAAGTTCCGCCGCGAACAAGGATAAGATACTCTGTCGCACGCCGACCGAGGCGATCCATAGGTGTCCTCGGGGACGTAGCGAGTCGGCGTCCCACGGCGTTTCGGTCTGGTGCGGCCAACGCAGCGTAATGACTCGCCAGCAGTAAGAAGGGCGTCGGGGGTTCGAGATATGACCTCTCGGCGCGAAAAAGGAGAGGTGCGAGAGTGGTTGAATCGGGCGGTCTCGAAAACCGCTGTGCCCTACCGGGTACCGTGGGTTCGAATCCCACCCTCTCCGCCAGCCAGAGCAAGTGAGGCCATGGACCCTGAGTACGGGAACCTCGAGCGACCCACTCATCGGGGGCGCGCCGGGGCTGGGGCGAGAGGGGCCGGCACCGCCCCTTTTGCTCAAAGACGGAGAGATGCGAGAGTGGTTGAATCGGCGTGACTGGAAATCACGTGTAGCGGTGACCCCGCTACCGAGGGTTCGAATCCCTCTCTCTCCGCCATTTCAGTAGGTTGCGAGGACGGGCGCCGAGGTCCGGAGTCGGTCGCTGCTACCATTTTGGGCCTTTTTGCTACCACTTCCTTCCCGTCGAGGCGATCCACCGCCTCCGGAGCCCGCTTCCTGAGCCACCGGCCGTAGGTCCCAACCGTCAGCTCGATGCTCGCCTGGCCGAGCTGCTCCTGTACGTAGGCAGAGGGCCGGTGCAGGAGATTGCACAGGATCCGGAGAGAGTCGTCCGGCGGAAGGTCTTGAACCTGACCGCCAAGGCGCTACCCAAGCCCTTTCGGGAGGCGTTCGAGTTGGGCCGCACCTTGACGCGGTTTGGCCGCTAGGGCAGTAGCAGAGATTCTGGCGTACTCAACGAGGCCTCAACGTCACGCGGCGTGCATTCTCGTTTGTTAGCGGCGGTGAGAAACCGCGGAAATCTGACGGGTCTGCCGGTACTAAAATAGTGGGCATTGACGTAGAGCTGCTGAGTCCACGTCTTCACGACTTTTCTCTACGACTTTTGCGCAGGCTTCGGCCACCGCACCACCAGATTCCCAAGAGACCGCGGTAGGGGGCGGCTCGGCGCCAGAATGACCGCCCCATTCGGGTCATGTTCGACCTTCCACACGAGGCTCTGGCAGACGGAGGAGCGGACACCGGCCTCTTTGAGCCAGGGGGCTTCCCCGACGAGGACTCGGCTCGTGACTTCCCGATTGAGCGCTGCCTCCGTAGCGGCTGCGTAGCCTAAGATGAGCGAGGGTAACGCCTCCCGCGCCGAGGTGTTCCAAGGGTGAATCCCAAGGGTCTCGACGACAGAATCCAGGTCGAGGGTGCAGGGATCCCTCTGGGCCCGAAGCTGGAGGATCGCGCGCCGCATCAGATCCGAATAGCTCGCGAGCCAGATCCTGGAGAATGGGGCCACAAATGCCCCTGCGAAATGGCACCAAAGACCGGCCTCCGCATCTTCCGTCCCCTTGACATGTGCCGACGCGGACTGGAGCTCGCCCTGGAGTGAAGCCAGAAAGGAGCGTCCATAGTCATGGGCCGCCAGCCGAGCGCCCCACCCGTCCGACGCAGGTGCGAGCCGTCTTAGGACCGCGAGGAGGTTTGAGTCGATCGCGATCGCGAGGAATTGGCCGATGACTAGGGGATGATCTCGATAGGCCGAGTTGAGCTTCCATCCAGCCTCCAGCGCACGGTCGACCCCGGCCGCATCTCCCCTTCGGCTCTTGTCGAGGGCATCGAGGCGAAGCACGTCCACAAGCTGCCGGAAGCGCAAGCTAAAAGGGAAGGATGGGTCGAGCACGCCAGGTGTCTCCCTCGCCCACACGATCTCGCCGCTCCCCAGAATCTCCGCTTCGAGCAACTCGATGGCAGTGGAGTTGCGCTTCAGGAAGGCGTCAAGCTCCGGAGGGAGCTCTTTGATCGGGCCACCATCCGTCCGAGAGATCTGGGAAGAAACGAATTGCAAGAGATCTGACTCGTACAACGAATCGAGAGCTCTGGGCTGACGGTTCTTCTTTCGCGATTCCGATGAAAGACCAAGCTCGAAGCCCAAGACGCGCGCCTTGGCTTCGATAGCCAAGGCCAAGGAGTTCGCGTCGGTCCTGGGATGTTGCCTCTCGAATTCCTCCATCGAGAGTCCCGCCTCCGCCCACCCGCGGCGCGCGCGACCTTCCTGATAGGCCGCGACAAGATTCCCAACCCCGAGCCAGAGAAGGATGGCAAGGACCGCGAGACCGAGCGTCCGGAGCACCCATTTCCTCATTGCATTCTCAAACCAAATTCTATCCTCCGGCGCTCGCGAGAAGGGACACCGTGCTGCGTGTTGCAGCGGTGAGCAACCGCGGAATCTGACGGGTTCGCCGGCAGTGGTCGGATAAGGTCGTGGCGTCGCCAGGCAGCTGGTCCGGCCACGGCTCTACCTGTGCCGGGGCATCCCTTTCTCGGGCGTGTGACGACAAAGGAGGCACACGGTCGTGGGCAGTCGTGCACCTACGGGCGGGCCCAATTTGGGCCTATCGCTCGGAAGTCATTGCTAGCGCGGGATGAACGGCGGGGCCCAGCGCAAATCCGCGTCGCCGAGGCCCGTGGCACTCACGACACCCTTGGAGAAGGGCGCCTCGTTCCGAATAAGTCGATGAGCAGGCTTCAACGCCTTTATGAAGGTCTACCGCTCTCTGCAGAAGCATCGGTCTATCGGCTTCGTACGATCCAGGGCCGAATGGGTCGAACCTAGCTGGGCGGCCTGAGGTGGATGACCAGGTGCGGGAAGGGCTCGGAGAGAACCTCGATCCTCGCCACCAGCTCGGCGTAGCCTATCAGCTTGTAGTGCTCCTGCGGCCAGAGGATCAGTCCGCGGAACGGCCGTCCCTCGGCGAGCCAGCGGTTCGCGATGCCCTCCATGTCGTGGTCGTTGCTGATGAGGACACGGTTCTCTCGCGCGGCGCGCTCGAAGTGCACAGCGTCCGCGGTTCCTTGGGGGTAGAGATCCATCGCGCGAACGAGGTCCCAGCCGCGCCCACGAAGGGCAAAGATCAGAGGACCGTGGACGTCTGCGTCGGTATAGAGGGGGAAACGACCGGCCACTACCGGTTGAGCGACTCAGCCCAGGACTTATCCGCGGCTAGCTCGGCGTCGATCTCTTCGCGGTTGTCGTAGTAGTACGCCAGCGCGGCGTGGATCTGCGCGGGAGTTAGGTCGGGATACGCCTCGCGGATCTTCTCGTGGTTGGCCCCGTCCTTGTGGAGGAAGACCACGTTGTTGACGCGGATCCGCGTCCCGTCAATACAGGCCTTGCCGCCGCACACGCCGGGTGTCTTCGTCACGTGTGGATAGCAGACGCTCGTCTTCGCCGTGGGCATGACACCCCAATTCTACCTCGCCTTGACTGTTGCCCCAAACAGGCTCGCCCTTCGGCTAGGGCAACGGGGAGGGGATCAAGAACCCTCTCCAGAATCCCGTGGGAATCGGTTCCGCGCCTCGCCTGCGCGTTGGATAGGCTGGGTCCGACCTGAGGTGCGTGTTTGGTGTCACTCGCCCGCCAGAACGCGCCTCCTTCGCTTTCGCTCGGCACCGATCGACGACGACGCTCCAGTTCGTCTAAAGGGCGAGGCAATGGGTACGGACCGGAAGTCGTTCGTTTTCCTTTCGATTCACTGCTACCACCCGCTACCACGAGGCTCGACGAGACGCGGCCTCAACCGATGTCCTGTCAGAAGTCGGCCTCATCGTCACCGCAGCTTAGGCTGGGTGGGATCGAGTAAGGTGTCAGCGGTTCTGGACTGGAAATCACGTGTAGCGGTGACCCCGCTACCGAGGGTTCGAATCCCTCTCTCTCCGCCACCACTATCCTGTAGCACTTGACCTAACAGTCAGTTACATCCCTTCGCTTGGGGCAAGCCGCTTACTCCTCCCACACTCTGAAGGCTATGCGGCCGCCGCCCAGGAACGCCGCGCGCTGCCGCGAACGTGCTCTCGGGTGGTGGGGAGGGCGAATCGCCGGGCTCTGGGCAACGCCTGCAGCGGCCGTGCTACCCTTCCGCCTTCCCCTATGGTGCCAATCGGAGTGCCCCCAACAGACTCGTCTCCTGCGCACGAGGCCGGGGGTCGGAAGACGCACGTGGCGCTGCTTCTCACGGTCGTGGCCAGCGTCCTGATGGGCTTCCGGGCGGGCGTCTCCTATCCAGCTCCCGGCGTGGACGCTTCCTACGCGCTCGCCCTCAACTATGCGGCCGTGCATAACGAGCATTGGGGCCAGGAGTTCATTTCCGATCGTGGACCGTATGGTTGGCTGCTCTATCCAGTAAACGTTGGCGACGTCGCCCGCTCTTGGTTCCTCGTCCAAGCCCTGTTTGTCGTGATGGTAGGCCTGGTGGCGGTCGCTTATGCGTGGTCCGGCCCCGGTTCCACAGCCAAGAGGGTCTTGATGGGGCTACTTCTGACCTACACCGTTCACGTTGCTTACTGGGAGGAGTGGCGGTGGTTCGGCCTGTTCCTCCTTCTTTACCTCCTGGCCCTGCACCGCAACGACCGCGCCGGACTCATCGCGCTTGGCCTCGCGAGCGCCCTTGGAGGCTTTTTTCTGCTCATGAAGCTGACAATCGGCCCCGCTGCGCTCCTCGCGCTGGGTGTGGGCTGTCTGCTCCCGAGGAGGGCCTCCGCGTTCCTACCTCGCCTTCTGGTGGCGAGTGGTTGCGCGACCTTCGGCTTGATCGTCGGCTGGGTGGGCTACTACGGGTCGACCTCCGGCCTTGCGACGTACTTGGCTGTGAGCTTGTCCATGGCCGGAGGGTATTCCTCGGCGGCCAGCCTCGCCATCGAGGGGTGGCAGGTTGCGGTCGCCTCCTTTCTTGTGTTCTTCCTTCTCCTCTCCGCTTGGGCAGTCTACGTAGGCCATAGACGCGCACAGCTCTCGCTTCTTAGCTGCGCAGGGCCTTTGTTTGTGGCGTGGAAGCACTCCGTGGTTCGCCAGGATGTCCACGGGAGAGTCCTTGTGCTGTTCGGTCTATTGATCGTCGCCGTGCTTGTCACGGACTCAATGGCTGCCGAACGCAGGTGGCGCGCGGCGCCATTCCTTGCCGCGGCCGTCGGGTCGTTGGTGGTGGCTTGGTTTCATCTCTCCGTTGCCGATGGCCCCCCCGAGCACACTCTCGTGAATGCGCTAGCGGAGCCACTTCGCCTCCCCGGTGTCCGGGGCATAGGGGCCCTTGCTCAGTTCTCACAGTACCGCGCAGACCTTGCTCAGCTCTCGAAGAGAGCGCTCGAGCCCCTGGTGGTGCCCCCGGGCGAACGAAAGGCTCTCGCTGACTCATCGGTGGACGTGTATCCGTGGGAGGTGGGCTACGTGGCGGCGAACCAGCTCAATTGGGCCAATCGCCCCTCCCCGGCGTCTCACAGCGCCCACAGCGCGATCTTGGACAGCATGAACGCCGAATTCTTTGACTCCCCGCGCCGGCCGCAACGGTTGCTATGGCACAAGACGTCGGAGTACCTCCTCCGGACGCCGGGCATAACGAGCGTGGCCAGCATCGATGGCCGACACCTCTTCTGGGACGAGCCGCTCACACTGGTGTCGATCCTTAACCACTACCGGCTGGTCAGCTCGGGCCGCGTGTTTGTGCTTGAAGCCCGCGCGGAACCGCGCTTCGTGTCGAGGAGGCAAGTCGGAACCGTGACCGTACCTTGGGGAGCCTGGGCTTCGGTGCCCGATACGCCCGGCGTCGTGCTTGCGCAGATCCGCATTTCCCGTCCCCTATGGGCAAAGGTCCGGGGTCTGCTGCTTCGAGAGGAGGAGATGTCGGCAGACATTCGATTCCGCGCTCGGAGCAAGGCCTCCGGGACATGGACGGCCCCGGAGATCCACTGCCGCTTCATTCCGGACTTAGTGGCCAGTGGTTTGTGGATCAGCCCTCTTCCTCACAACGCCGCGAACTTGGAGGCCCTGCTTCTCGGCGGGCTCCCGGAAGGGGCGAGGGTAGAGGAGATCCGGTTTTGGAACGGTTGGGGGCAAGCAGCACCCGATCTCCGGATCTCTTGGCTGGCCCTAAGTGCAGACGGCCCGGCGACGCCTCCGGTCGCCGACTAGATCTCACACTCCACGGCAAGCGAAGATTTCCGACGAACGGCCTTGTAGCGTCGCACGGCGCCAGGCGAGTCCGCTTGTCCCGCTCAGTAGAGAGCGCGTACGGCCGTGGGCGGCCACTGTCCCCGGCCGTCATCTTTGCCCGGCTGGGGTCAGGCTAGGAACCCCAAACGCTCCCTACCGCTTATCCTCTTTGTCCCCTTCCTTATCCTTGTCCTTATCCTTATCTTTGTCCTTGTCGTCGTCTTCCCGCGAGATCTTCCGTTCCTTGATGCGCTCGACTTCAAGCGTGGCGACGCTTGACGTGGTGGCGGCGGCCGGTGTGGGTGCCATTCCCCCCAGACCCGGTCCCGCCGAGTACGTAGCGGTCACATCCACGCTGCGTGTCGTCTCAACGACGAGAAAGCCCTGGACGAATGACCCGAAGGTGACCGTCCCTGGGAAGGTGAACTGACTCGGAATCTCTTGGCAAGTGACTTCCAGCGCTTGGTCGGGGGTCAGCTTCTCGACGATGAAGGCCGAGATCGGACCCGGGCTCTCGGCGCCCGGAGGGAAGACGAGCGCGATCTTCTTACGAAGCGTGACGTCCTTCCCTTGCGGGTTGTGGATGGCGACAGCCGTAGCGTACTGGCCGGGCACGACGGGCGCACGTACGCCCGCGGCAACCGACCCACAACTGAATTTCGCTGCGTACTGGAAACGGAACCCTGGCTCCTCGTCGTCCCCGGCCTTGACGGCGGGCGACAGGGAGCAGAGCGCGATCACGAGCGCGCTGGTTACACCGCAACTCTTTCGCATAGGGTTGCCTCCTAGGGCTTCGATTGGCTCTCGGAGCCGACCCCACCCCGGCATGGCCCCGAGCCGCTCAAGCTAGACTCAAACAGACGACGCTCCGGTGACGAGTCAGCCTTCACGAGGTGCTCATAGTCCCTCTCCCCTCCACTGCGGGTCAAGGGCGGCGGCCCGTTGTCGCTTGAGCATCGTCGCCGGCCTCGGAGTCTAGGGACCCGCGCCCGCTCCCGCCGTGATGCGGGACACAACCAGCTCGGCGAGCTCTTCTCTGTCACAGACCTCCAAGTCCCGCTGCAGATGATCGAGGCTGGTCGTTCCGATCACCGCGCTTGAGACCGACGGATTACTCAGCACGAACTTCAGAGCGACCTCGGCCGCCGTCCATCCCGGCATGCCCACGGTCAGCTCCAGCCGCCGACCACGTGGGAGCAGGTGTCGGTAGTTCTTGAGCACGCGCAGGAGGTACCAGAGCTTGCTCGGCCTCGTGATCTTGTAGAGCTCATTGCCGAACACATGATGAGACAGGGGGGATTTGATCAGAGCCGCCATTCCGCTCTGGCCCGCCTTCTGTATCGTGGCCGCGCTTTCCTGGGTCACAACGTTGTAGGTCGTCATGAGAGCGTCGAAGAAGGAGAGGCCGGCCGCACGCTCGGCGACCTCCCCGTCCGCGGAGACGCCCTTGTACTTGATCATCCCACGGCTGACGAAAGCGTCCAGCGTCCTCAGCACCCGGTCGTCCTCCAGGGCGGCCAGGGGGGGGCCATGAAGCTGCAGCAAGTCCAAATGGTCGGTTCTCAGTCGGCGAAGGCTGTCCCGGAGGCTCGCCTCCATCCCCTCGGGCGTGAAATCACGGATGACTCTGCCTCCCGGCAGGAGACGCGACCCGACCTTCGTGGCGAGGAGGACTCCCCGATAGTGGCCGCCGGTGAGCTTCCCCAGCCTCTCTTCGGCGTTGCCGCGGGAGTAGTTGGGACCGGTGTCGAGAAACGTGATTCCCCGCTCCAGGCCATGGCGTAGTAGGGCCTCAGCCTTCCTTTCGGAGAAAATGGGCAATCCCCAGTAGCCGCCGCACCCAAAGCCGATCTCCGATATCGTGGCGCCACCGGCTCCGAAGCGGCGTTGAGGGATCAATGACGACCTCCCGTCGCGCTGGCCCTAACGGTTAGGCTGACGAGGAGAGCCGACTGGGCCCTCCCATCTCCGGGGCGGGGAAGAAGTGAGCCTGGCGACGGCATTGCGGTTCGCGACATCGAACAGCTGCAAGCTTAGCGCAGGGCTGCTCCGCTCAGAAGCAGCTCGTCCTCGCCGCCGAGGAGCGGAATTGAAGCCGCCTTCGGAAGACGCGCGGCCAGAGGGGCACAGGTCAAGAGGTCGCTCTCCGCGGGCGCGAGAGTGACCGACTATCCTCCAAGGGAGTTTTGGAGTAGCCTAGCTTTCGGGGTCGGTCGCACGTGGATCCCGGCCCTGCGCAACGCGAGACGTCGAACCCCGCCAGGCCCGGAAGGGAGCAACGGTTAGGCGCCCCTCGCGTGTGCCGCAGGACAGCCGGGGTTCACGTGGGGCCGGCTCCGCTTCCCTTCATGACCTACCAAGTCCTCGCTCGCAAGTGGAGACCACAGACCTTCGACGAGGTCGTTGGCCAGCCGACCCTCACCCGGACCCTGCGGAACGCCCTGACCTCGGGCCGGATCGGCCACGCCTTCCTGTTCTCGGGAGCGCGGGGGGTGGGAAAGACCACCACTGCGCGCATCCTGGCCAAGGCCCTGAACTGCTCGCGCGGCGAGGGCCCCACCCCTGACCCTTGCGGGAAGTGCTCCTCCTGCCAGGAGATCGCGGCCGGCGGCTCTCTCGACGTGCAGGAGATCGACGGCGCCACCAACAACGGCGTGGAGCAGGTGCGCGAGCTGCGGGAGAGCGCCCGCTACAACCCCGCCCGGGACCGCTTCAAGATCTGGATCATCGACGAGGTCCACATGCTCTCCACGGGGGCCTTCAACGCCCTCCTGAAGACGCTGGAAGAGCCGCCCCCGCGGGTGAAGTTCATCTTCGCCACCACCGAATACCACCGCCTCCCGGACACGATCCTTTCGCGCTGCCAGCAGTACGACTTCCGCCTGATCCCCACCCGCGAGCTCCAGGTCCACTTGCGGAAGGTGGCAGAGGGAGAGGGCGTCCGCGTCTCGGATGAGGCCCTGGCCCGCATCGCGCACGCCGCGGAAGGGAGCGTCCGCGACGCCCTTTCCCTGTTCGATCAGGTCCTCTCCTTCAGCGGTAGCGAGGTGAAGGACGAGGACCTGGGGGCCCTGCTGGGGCTCATCGATCGCGAGCTGCTATTCCGGGCTTCCCGGGCGGTGGCGGCGGGGGACAACCTGGGCCTGCTCGACCTCGTGGAGAGCCTCTCCACCTACGGGGCCGACTACCGCAACTTCGCCCGCGAGCTGCTGCTGCACTTCCGGGAGCTGCTGCTCTTGAAGCTGGCCGCTCCCGGCAGCCCCCTCCTGGCCGCGACCGTCCCCGGCGAAGGGGAGAAGTTTCGGCCCCTGGCCGATGCCTTCTCGGAGGAAGACCTGCTGCGCATCCTGGATCTTTTGACCCAGGCGGAGACGGAGCTCCGCCCCGCCCAGGATCCGCGGGTCACGCTGGAACTCGTTCTCTTGAAGATGGCCCAGATGCCACGGCTCCGGCCCTTCGCGGAGCTCGTGGCGCGGGTGGAGCGTCTGGCGGCCGGCACGGCGGCCCCGGCGGCGCCGCGTGCCCTCCCCCCGCCCTCTGCGGCGCCGCGTGCTCTCCCCCCGCCCTCGGCGGCGGCAGTGGACCCGCCCCCCAAGGCCTTGGAACCGGTGGCGGAGACCCCGTCCGCGGGAAGCGAAGCGGACGAGATCCTGGCCGGGATGTTGTCGCTCTGCCAGGCCCGCCCCTCCCTGGCCACGGCTCTGCGGGGGGCCCAGGCGCGTCTGGAGGGCGACTCGCTCGCCTTGGAGGTAGCCCCGGACTTCGCCGCCCTCGCGGGTACGCACGTGGATGAGTACCGGGAGCTGGCCGCGAAGGCGGCGGGCCGCGCCCTCAAGGTGCGCGTGGGGGCGGGGGCGGCCATACCCGCTCCGCCCGCTTCCTCCCCGGCCGAGCTGGCGCGCCAGCGCCTCCGCCAGGAGGCGGAGAGGGAGCCCGCGGTCCAGGAGGCCCTGGACCTCTTTGACGGCAGGGTCGTGGACGTGCGGGAGGCGAAGCCGTAGCCTCGGCCCCGGGAGGAGACCGTGAACCCCTTTGGTGATCCTCGTAAGCTGATGAAGCAGCTCCAGCAGCAGCAGGAGAAGATGCAACAGGAGATTGCCGCCCTGGTGGTGGAAGCCAGCTCCGGCGGCGGGATGGTCAAAGTGGAGATGGACGGTCAAAAGCAGCTCCGGAGCCTCAAGATCGACCCCGAGGTCGTGAGCAAGGACGATGTGGAGATGCTCCAGGACCTAGTGACCGCGGCCGTCAACGAGGCCGCGCGCCAGGTCGACCAGGCGGTCCAGGAGAAGCTGGCGGTGCTGACCGGCGGCCTGAAGATCCCCGGCCTGACCTGAGGACGGCGGTACACTCATAGCCGTGGACTATCCGCCCCCGGTGGCCCGGCTCATCGACGAGCTTAAGAAGCTCCCCGGGATCGGCCCCAAGTCGGCCCAGCGCATCGCCTTTCATCTGCTCCGTAGCCCGCGGGAGGACGCCGTTCGCCTGGGCACGGCCGTGGGGACCCTGCTCGACGGCATCCGCACCTGTTCCCTCTGTAACGCGATCACGGACCGCGAGGTCTGCGTCACCTGCTCCGACCCCGCGCGGACCGACCGCATGGTCTGCGTAGTCGAGGAGCCCCACGATCTGCTTTCGGTGGAAAAGACCCGCGACTTCCGCGGCCGCTACCATGTCCTCCACGGCGCGCTCTCGCCTCTGCAGGGAGTAGGGCCGGACGAGCTCAAGATCGAGGGTCTCCTAGAGCGGATCCGTAAGGGGGGAGTCGAGGAGGTCATCCTCGCCACCAGCCCCACCGTGGAAGGGGAGGCCACCGCCGTCTACCTGGTCCGGATCCTCAAGCCCCTGGGGGTGCGCGTGACCCGGATTGCCATGGGGGTGCCGGTGGGCTCGGACCTGGAATGGGCGGACGAGGTGACCATGGCCAAGGCCATGGAAGGCCGGCGTGAATATTGAGTTGTTTGGGCGGCGACGGTTTGAAAACGCTTGATCCGCAAGCTATAACTATGCGTTCCTGAGAGGCCCGTCCCACCAGGCCAGTCTTGCGTCAGGCTTTATAGGAGGATCACGGATGGCGGCGCCAGATATAGTCATGTACGAGGAGGAGTTCAACCAGATCAAGCAAATCATCTCGAAGCTCCGCGTCGACGCCAACGCTAAAGTGGTCTTCCTGGTCGACAAGAACGGCCAGCAGATCGCCGCCCATGGCGAGATCGAGAACCTGGACACCACCTCGTTGGCATCCCTAACGGCCGGCAACGTGGCCGCCACCGACGGCCTGGCTCGACTCATCGGCGAGAAAGAGTTCTCGATCCTTTTTCACGAGGGGGAGAAGG
Organism: Vicinamibacteria bacterium; assembly: GCA_035570235.1. Lineage (NCBI taxonomy): Bacteria > Pseudomonadati > Acidobacteriota > Vicinamibacteria > Vicinamibacteria bacterium. The sequence goes on from DATMML010000009.1 coordinate 11,621, forward strand.
ACAACATCCACATCTCAATCGTCGCCCAGAGGGTCATCCTGGTCGTGATCTTCGACGAACGATCCTCTCTCGGCCTTGTCCGCCTGCGGGTCAAGAAGGCGTCGCAAGAGCTGAACGACGTGTTCGCCCGGATCATGGCCAAGGTCGAAAGAGAGAAGGCCCAGGCCGGAACCGCCTTCGAGAGCCCCTTCGCCGAGATCACCGACGAGGACATCGACAGTCTCTTCAGCGAGTAGCGAGCCCGGGGCGACGACCGATGACCTTCATTAACTACGCTTCCCGCGAGATCAACTGCAAGATCGTTTACTACGGCCCCGGCCTGTGCGGGAAGACCACCAACCTCCAGTGGATCTACGACAAGACGAACCCGGGGGCCAAGGGCAAGCTTATCTCCCTCGCCACCGAGACCGACCGCACGCTCTTTTTCGACTTTCTGCCCCTGGAGCTCGGCACTGTGCGCGGCTTCAAGACCCGTTTCCACCTCTACACCGTTCCCGGCCAGGTCTTCTATGACGCCAGCCGGAAACTGATCCTGAAGGGGGTGGACGGGGTCATCTTCGTGGCCGACTGCCAGGTCGAGCGCATGGACGCCAACGCCGAGTCCCTCGACAACCTGGTCATCAACCTGCGGACCCAGGGCTACGACCTCATGACGCTCCCTTACGTGCTCCAGCTCAACAAGCGCGACCTGCCCAACGTGGCCTCCGTGGAGGAGATGAAGCGGCTTCTGGTGAAGAAGGAAGAGCCCGTGATCGAGGCGGTGGCCATGAAGGGAGTGGGGGTCTTCGAGACCCTCAAAGGGGTGGCCAAGCTGGTCCTGTCGGAGCTGACGAGAGCGGGCTAGAAGCAGTCCCACCCCCGACTGATTGACACCCCGGCCGCCCGACTCTTATACTCCGCTTTTGCCGCGAGCCTACTGTTCCTCAGTAGCTCAAGGGTAGAGCATCCGGCTGTTAACCGGAGGGTTGTAGGTTCGAATCCTACCTGAGGAGCCAA